>JAYVOO010000635.1:0-2968 GCA_043757905.1 Oligoflexia bacterium | reverse complement strand
GGTCGGGGAGAGTGACAAGCGCTTCTTCGCCTGGATGAGTCACGGCGACATCGTGAAGGAGTTGCCCGCCGGATTCGGGAGCGTCTCGAAGAGCGTGCATGGGATCCATGCGTCGATGTTCAATGACGAGCGCATGATCTACGCGCTCCAGTTCCATCCGGAAGTGACGCACACCGAAGGGGGGCTCGAGTTCATTCGCCAGTTCCTGGTCGATCGCGCTGGTTTTAAGCAGGACTGGTCGATGGGATCTGTCGTCAAGGAGCAGATCGCGGCGATCCAAGCGTTGGTCGGGCCGGATCAACATGTCATCTGCGGGCTTTCGGGCGGTGTGGATTCCACAGTCGCAGCGACGCTCGTCCATCAGGCGCTCGGCGATCGCCTGCACTGCATCTTCGTCGATCATGGCCTGCTCCGGTTCCAGGAGCGTGAGCGCGTGATGGAGATGTTCGCGAACGACCTGAGTCTTCCGGTCACCTGCGTCGACGCGAGCGAGCAATTCCTGACGAAACTCGCGGGCGTCACCGACCCGGAGAGGAAACGCAAGATCATCGGCGCCGAATTCATCGCCGTGTTCCAGGCGGCGGCGGATGAAGTCGCACGGAGGATCGGGCATCAGCCGGGCTTTCTGGTTCAAGGGACGCTCTATCCCGACGTGATCGAGTCGAGCCCGGGCCATAAGCACGCGCACACGATCAAGAGCCACCACAATGTGGGAGGTCTGCCGAAGGATCTCAAGTTCAAGCTGATCGAGCCACTGCGGGAACTTTTCAAAGACGAAGTTCGCGAGATGGGCAAGCACCTCAAGGTTCCCCAGAACTTTCTGGGACGCCATCCGTTCCCGGGCCCGGGGCTCGCAGTCCGAGTCATGGGTGAGATCACGCGCGAAAATCTCGATATCCTGAAGCATGTGGACGAGATCTTCATTCAGTCGATTCGCGAAGAAGGCCTCTACGACAAGATCTGGCAGGCCTTCGCAGTCTTCTTGCCCGTGCGAAGCGTCGGAGTGCAGGGCGACGGGCGCACCCACGATTACGTGGTCGCTCTTCGCGCGGTGAACTCGTCGGACGGGATGACGGCGGACTGGTATCCGTTCGAGCCCAAGTTCCTAGGGCGGGTCTCGGCCCGGATCTGCAACGAGGTTCGTGGGGTCAACCGCGTCGTGTACGACGTATCTTCTAAGCCTCCGGCCACGATCGAGTGGGAATGATGGCGGAGCAGAGTTCGGTTGCGGACGGCGACGCACCATTCGTTCACCTTCATCTCCACACGCAATATAGCCTGCTCGAGGGGGCGATCCGCACGGACACGCTCTTCGAGAAAGTGGCTGCACTTGGGATGAAGGCGGTCGCGATGACCGACACCCACAATCTCTTTGGCGCCATCGACTTCTATAACAACGCCAAGAAGGCCGGGATCAAGCCGATCATCGGCTGCGAGGTCTACTTTCTTCCGCACGGCCGAAACGGAGTGCAGACCGGCACCGCCCAACCGAAGGCGCATCATCTGGTGCTGCTCGCGAAGAACCTGAAGGGCTACCAAAATCTCTGTCAACTTGTGACCCGCTCTTACCTCGATGCGCCGCCACCCGAAAAAGGTTCAAAGTCAGCCACGGGCCCACGCGCGATCGTGGACCGCGCGAGTCTCGACAAATGGGGCGACGAGCTCATTGTTCTTTCGGGCTGCTTGCGGGGCGAGCTTTCGTACAAGATTCTTATGGGCCAGGAAGCGCAGGCGCTCGAAAGCGTCCAGTGGTTCAAAAAGCGCTTTCAAGGCGACTTTTATCTCGAACTCCAAGACTCAGGCATCCCCGAGCAGGACCATGTCAACGAGACGCTCTCGCACTGGGGCGAGAAGCATGGGATCGAGTGCGTTGGCACCGTCGACTGCCATTATCTTGAAGCGCATGAAGCCGAGGCGCATGAGGTCCTCCAGTGCATCGAGCACGGCCGCAACCTCGATGTCGACCGCCCGAAGAGCCTCGTACCCCAGGAATTCTACATCAAGCCTTCCGACATGATGCGCGAGCGCTTCGAGCGCTTTCCTCGCGCCTATTCGAATACGCAGGTCATCGCTGACAAGTGCAACGTCGAGTTCCGCTTCAAAGATGACAAGAATCGGCCGATCTACCATCTGCCGAACTTTCGCCCGGACTCGGTCGCCAAGGGTGAGCCCTTCGATCTGCTAGCTTACTTCCGCGCGCAATGCCGCGAGGGATTGCTGAAGCGTTTTGACGAACCGGGCTTCGAAGAGAAGCGCGCGGCCGCCGACTGGGCGGAAAAGGAGCCCCTGTACCACGAGCGCCTCGAGAGCGAAGTTGCGATGATTGAGCGCACCGGCTTCGCGGGATATTTCCTGATCGTCGCTGACTTCATCAATTGGGCGGTGAGAAACGGTATCCCTGTCGGCCCGGGCCGCGGCTCGGGCGCAGGCTCCCTCGTCGCTTATTCGCTCGGTATCACCGGGCTCGATCCGATTGAGTTCAAGCTACTCTTCGAGCGTTTCATCAATCCCGAGCGCATCTCGATGCCCGATTTCGACGTCGACTTCTGCCAGGACCGGCGCGGCGAGGTCATCAAGTACGTCGCCCAGAAGTACGGCTCTGAGAACGTCTGCCAGATCATCACATTCGGCAAGCTGCAGGCGCGCGCCGTGATCAAGGACGTGGGCCGCGTGCTGGGACTCTCGTTCGCGGATACCGACCAAATCACGAAGCTTCTGCCCGACGAGATCGACATCGAGATCGCTTCGGCACTCGAGCGCGAGCCGCGGATCCGAGAGCGCATGGACGCCGATCCGAAGATCGCACAGCTCATGAATTACGCGTTGTCCTTGGAAGGCTTGTACCGGAACGCAGGGATTCACGCTGCAGGCGTGATTATCACGGAAGAGCCGGTCGTCAGCTACTGCGCGCTTTATGCGGGCAAGGACGGGGACGTCGTCACGCAATTTGACAAGGACTTCGCTGAGC
>JAYVOO010000634.1:0-2971 GCA_043757905.1 Oligoflexia bacterium | reverse complement strand
ATCGCGTAGTGCGATCCCGCGGACTTAAAGCTGTCGGCGCTATTGCACTTGCCGTTCTCTTGAAGATGGATCCCATGCTGGCCCGGCTTCAGGCACTTGGCCTCGAGCGAGACGAGAGGGGTTGCCCCCGAAATTACAATTCTTACGCCACGCAACCGAGAAAATGAGCGAACGCCTGGAATTAACCGCAGATCCGTTCGAAAGCTTAATTAAGGGTTGAAGCGAAGCTCACCCGGACAGACAGCCGCCCAGACCAGATGCGGCGTGCTGTGCGAAGCGCAGATCCGGCCTTCCGAATCGACCGCGATCAAGCCGAACTGGGCGCGCTTGCGCTTTGCCTGGGCGATGATTTTCGATGCGGCCTTGGGAAGCGTTATCCCGTGCTCGACCAACGCGCAGATCCCCGCGGCCGCTGCCGCTTCGACGATCTCTTCGCCCGTGCCCGTTGCCGAGACGGCGCAGGCGCAGTTGGCGAAATTCCCGGCCACTGTCGGCGAATCCGAGACGCGATGCGGGTACTCGAAGCCGCGACCGCCGGTAGAAGTCGCTGCTGCGAGGCGGCCCTTGGAATCGAGTGCCACCGCGCCGACCGTCCCGAAACGATGCTTTTTCGCGGCTTGCGCGCGCGTAGCGACACTCTCTCCGCGTTTGCTCAGGCGTTTATACTCGCCCACCCGCTCGGGGATGTAATTGGAGCTGAACTCAAGGCCAGCTTCTTTCGCGAAGCGCGCGGCACCTGACTCCGAAAGCACGCGGCTCGAATGCGACTGGAGCTTCTCGGCCAGGCGGATCGGGCTCTTCACTCCTTCCACGTTCACGCAGCCGGAGAAACGCCCGCGGCTGCCGTCCATCAGCGCCGCGCTCATGCGGATCTTGCCGTCGCTCTGGAGCTTCGAGCCCCGGCCGGCGTTGAAGAGCGGATCATTCTCGAGCAACTCGACGGCGCGAACGACGGCGTCGCGTGCGCTCGCGCCGTCCTCGAGCAGCAGGTAGGCTTCGGCCAGGATGCGCTGGAGGGATCGCTCAATATCGATCCGAGTCGCGCCACGGTTTACGCGCGAGGCGGCCCCGCCATGGATGACAAGCACGGGCCGGCGCTTCGAGTTCTTTCGGACTGCCATTCGTCCTTCTTAGTGCTTAATTCTCGGGAGCGCCAGCCAAGATCCAGGCTTCGATGATGGCAATCTGATCCGGCGGCAGCGGGCCCTTGGGAGGCATGATTTTCTTGTCGGTGGCAGCGCGCTGGATAGCGATCAGGAGGCCGCTTTCCTCGGGCTTCGCCGTGTCGACGATGCCACGCGGGGAAGCCAACATGGCCGCGTAATCCGCGAGCGGCACGTCGGCCGCAGTTCCACCGACCTTATGGCAACCCAGGCATCTCTTCTCGAAAACCGCGGCGCGGATCGAAGTGTAGGTCGCCAAGATCGGCGTCAGCGACGGAGCCGGAGACGGGCTCGTGCTCGGCGCCGGACTTGGGCTTGGGCTCGGGCTGGCACCGGGCAAGGATTCAGGCGCACCGGCATCGACCCAGAACTGGACGAGCTGAAGCTGCGTAGCGCTCAGGGTCGTCTTGCGGGGCATGGACTTGTCGACCAAGACGTCCTGCGTGATATCCGCGAGGTTGTCCTTCAGGTCCTGGTAGGATTCCAGAGTGGGATCGTTCTGCCCGGCCGAATGGCACTTCAAGCAGTAGGGCTGAATGATGTAGTGGCTAACCGTCGCGTAATCGACCTGGCCGAAGACCGGCGTGGGTGGCTCGGGAATGGGCGAAGCCGAGGGAGCAGGTGACGGCTGAGCCGAGGCGGCCGGTGAAGGGGTCGGCTCCACGAAATCGACAGTGCGGGGCGCGCCGTCATCGATCCACGCGCGAAGGATGCTTGCCGCTTTCGCCGGGAGCGGGAGCGGCCCATCTTTCGGCATCGTGGGCTTCTGACCCAGCACGACGTTCTCGATCTCTTTCAGGTTGCCGAAAACCTGTTCGTAGGTCTCGAGCGTCACTCCACCCTGTGAACCATGGCACTTCAAGCATCGAAACGGAGTCAGCACCTGGTCGCGAACCATCGCGTAGTCCACGCGTCCGCGGAGTGCTTGGGTATCCAGACCCGAGCCCTCTTCCTTCTGGTGATAGAAATTACAGCCTGCCGCAGCAACAAAGACCAACAGGGTACTCGCACGGCGAAATGGGATCAACTTTTGTATAGAGTTAGACCAGTTATGAAGAGCCATGGAAATTTCCAATTCATAAGTTTGAGCAACGTCGCTCAATATTAATGCATCGCCTTGTATCACAGAATGGGAAGGCAATCCACTAGATGCTGCGAAGGGTCAAATTCTAAAAGCGAATCAACTGGACTAATTTATAACAGGACCGACAGAGAAAACTCGCCAACCTGGTGGCGTGGACTTCATCGGCCGATAAATGGTAAATAGCTGAGATGGCGAACCGAATTCTTTTGATCGAGGATGACGAAGCGATCCGTGAGTCTCTGATCGAAGTGCTCGCATTGGAGGGCTACGAAGTCCAAAGCGCCGAAAACGGAAAGAAGGGTTTGGAATTGCTCGAGGCCCAGGCCGCCGAGTGGAAGCCCAATCTCATCCTTCTCGACCTGACGATGCCCGTGATGAACGGCCACGAATTTCTCGTCCTTCAAAAAGCCCACCCCGAGTTTTCAGACATCCCGGTCGCGGTCTTCACCGCCGCCGGCAAGCAGTTCCGCCCTCCACTGGCCGACGCTTTCGTCTCGAAACCCCTGGATCTCGACGCGCTCTTCGAACTTGTGGGCCGCTTCTGTTACGCCGTCTCGGCCTAAACCCGGGCCGAGGCCGCATCGAGCACCCGCGCGATCACGCGCATCAGCTCCTCCGACTTCACTGGTTTGCTCACGTATTCATTCATGCCTACGGAAAGGCAGCGCTCGCGGTCGCCCTTTAGGGCGTTCGCGGTGAGCGCGATGATGGGCGTCTCGGACCG
>JAYVOO010000633.1:0-11023 GCA_043757905.1 Oligoflexia bacterium | reverse complement strand
GCAGCCCCGATTGAGTTGGGCAGTTTGGATCCATATTGGTCGCGATCAGCTTCGCGCCATTCATGACGTGCCGGCAGGCGGCTTCAATCATCTCGAGCGTAATCGCGCGACCTTCGCCCACGATTACATAATCGGGGTCGCTGTCGACGATCGTGTAGTCGTACTCATGAAGCGCGTTCAGAAGCCCACCCTCTCCGATGACATATGCGGAGCCGCCGGGCTTCTGGTGCGCTACGTACTGGGCCGTCGCAATGGCGCTCGTGAATACATGTTTTTCTTCGACCTGAATGCCCATCTTCTTGAGCCGCGCCAGAATGTCGCGCTTAGTGCGCTGACTATTGTTCGTTAGGAACATGAAGGGCATGTCATGCTTGATGAGATGCTTGACGAATTTGACCGCGCCCGGGATCGTCTCGCTTCCCCGGTAAATCACGCCGTCCATATCGATCAAAAAACCTTGTGCCATGAAATTTCCTCGGTAACTGGCATGCTACCAGAGTTCGCGCGCGCGAGACAGGCAAGTGCGACGATTTTCGCAGGAATTCGCACGAAAACTGAGCATCTCGACAGAAAATCCGGCTCCATTTTGGAACCGGGCGAACACTCCATCTGTCAGTAGCTGAACTTCGCCTCAAGGAAGAGCGAGTTGTATCCTGTCAGCGCGCCCAGCTGGGTCCTCTCGGGACCCCCGTGGTGATCCACGCCGACGCTGGTCTTGAACGTGTCAGTCCACGCGCGGGTAACTTTCGGGCGAATCAGGTAATCCTGGTCATTGAAGTACATGAGCCCGAGTGCGTCGAACTCCCATCCCGACTGTTCGCTGATATAGCTTACGCGAACCGTCGCGCCTTCACGCGTCTTGTGCTGGTAACCCAAGACGAGCGCGTTGGTGACCGCGATCCCGCGATTGATGAGGATCTCGTTCGGAGTCGCGCCAGGAGTCTCGTCGGGCGACAGGTAATTCGGATGATGCCGGAGGATCCCCTGCACCTGAATGCGGAAACTGTCTCCGAACGCCTTTTCTACTCCAAGGACCGCGTCGATGTGGGTCGGTTGGATTTGGGGATTCAGGCCGTCGTTGTTTTCCGTCCAGACATAAGCCCCTTCGCCGCGGAAGACCCAGTCCTCGGCAGTCTTCGAGAAGTCCAGCCCGAACGCGCGGATCTGATGGTAACTCGAGGCGACTGTGACTTCGGTGGCCGTAGCGCTGGAGAAAACAAATTCCGGCAAATGGTTCCAGCCTCGGAAGCCCAGTAACGAGACGTCCCAGGAAGGCGCGAAATAGGTCGCTTTAAGGCCGACCTCGGAAGCGGACAAGTTGGTTGGCGCCTCGTTGGAAGGACCAATTCGGACATTGGTCGGAATCGAAGCCACCGGGATCAGGAGCCGGGACTTCGGGAAGATCGGCGTCCAGACCGCACTGAAAGTCAGCGGAGATGAGCCATCCTTTGGCGTCCAGGACGTCTTAACGCTTGTCGCGCCAATGCGCTTGATTTCATCATCTGGATTAAAGCGCGTAAAATCCTTGGCGCTCAGGAAGTCTGTCGGGTTGACGATGTCGCTCTTGCCCCAGGGAATGATCTGGCGGCCGATGCGAAGATCCCAGCCGGCATCGGCATAAGCGAGGTATGCTTCGCGCAAGTCGACGTTCACCGAGCGCGTCGTCGGGCCACCAGAACCGCTCTCAGCCGCCTCGACCACGTTGGTCTCGAGAATCAGATTGCCGAACGTGCGCTCGTCGAATTTCGGATCCGCTTGCAGCCAGGCGGCAGTCGCGATGTAAGGATAGGTGTTCTCCGACGCGCGCGTCGTCGGCACGTAGATGTCCGAGAAGATCCTACCACGCAGGTTCCAGGGAGCGCCGGCGGTATTGCCGCTCGGAGTCTCCGTTTCTGCTGTGTTCGCTTCGGCGGTCGGAGTGGTCGGCGCGCTCTCGTGGTCTCCAGTGGTCGCGCCTGGCTTCCCATCCGAATTCGGGGCCACACGCGGGCGGGGCTTCCGCCTCAGTGCGACGCGCCTCTTGATTTTCGCTTGCGAACGGATGGCGGATGGCTCGCGCAGGTCGCCAAACGCGCCGATATCGCCTTCCGGCGCCGCTTGCGTGGTCTTCAGCGGTTTCTCTCCCGGCAGATCCTTCGACTGCACGGGGCCCTGCCATGGCGCGCTCGGCGCTTCTGGGGGCCCGAGCACCGGCGGCTCCGCGGTGTCTTGGGCTTGGGCCTGTGACAAAGCTTCAGGAGGAGAAAGAGCTGAAGCCGCATCTTCCCCAGCGTGGCCCGCCGAGTGGTTCAGGAACGCCGCTGCCGCGACTAACGTGAGCCATCGGGTTTTCATGATTCAGCTACCCTTCTCGAGGTTCTGCGGGGTGAAGGTGGATTCCTTGATCCCCGTGTTGACTTTGACGCCGCTGAAATCCAGCACCGTCGTCTTGCCGTTCTGTACGTTCTCCATTTGGAGATGATGCGCGAGCCACTTCTTCCTGGCGGAATCGATGATCTTGATGTTGTTCGACTCAAGCTTCTTGAGAAGCTTGCCCGCGACGTCGTAGAACTCGCCTTTCGCGCCCATGTAATTATCCTCGCGGATCCAATGGGTCTCGCGCGCGTATCCCGTGCGGTCGCGGACCGCCTCGTTGATGGGCGCCGACTCGATCACGTGGCACTGCACGGCCCCGCAGGCCTCCATGCGAAGGTACTTGTAGTTGTAGTCGTCCAAATGCGGCGTCGCGATGTCCGAGTAGCTGAACTCCGAGCCCATGAAACTCGAGCTCTGATCTTGGTTCTGGATGCGGCGGATCTTCTTGTAAGCGGGCAAGTAGATCATGACGTCCGGATTGCCGTTGTCATGCTCGAGGAAGAGTATTCCCTCGCCTTTCACTTCTGGCGGGAACTGAAAACGCGTGAAGGTGTTGTAATGGACATTGTCGCCGAGAAGCTTGCGCGACCAGGTGAAGCCCTTGGTGCGCTCGACCTGCCCCTTGCCACCGGTCTTGAGCACGGCAGTCGAGACGATATCTGTGACGCGACGGGCGTCCTCATTCTTGCGCATGATGTCCTTCGCATCGGGAGCGGCCTGGGCGGCAGAACCGTTCACCGAGTACGCCGCCAACACAAAAAGGTAAGAAAACTTATTCATAGGTCAATGCCTCCCTGATCTGAAGATTCGCCGCCCGTCTGGACGGTAGAAGCCCGGCAAGCCAGGCCACCAGTAAACCCAAGACCGCTGCGCGGAGCACAGTGGACACGGGGAAATAGAAGTGGATCGTCCAGCCCAATGTATCTTCGAGGCCAAAACGAATCCAGAGGTATGCAAGCCAACTTCCAGCCAGCAGCCCGAGAACGATCGAGACAGCTCCCTGAGCCAGCGACTCGAGCAACACCATACGGAAAACCTGGCCCCGCGCCATGCCTACGGCCCGTAAGAGGCCGAACTCCCGGATGCGCTCCATAATGCTGATCGACATCGTGTTGAAGAGGCCGAGCAGTGCGATGAGCAGCGCCGCGAGTTCGATCGTCTGTAGGTAACCGAAACTCTGATCGACCATACGCACGATCTCGGTCTTGAACTCCTGGTTCATGCCGACGATGAGATTCTTGGATTTGCCCACCTTTGCGTCGATGGCCCTGCGCACTGCCTCAAGGTCGGTGCCGTCCTTCATCCGAAGTGAGAAGAAATTCACGAGTGGGTCGTTCCAGCGCTTCTTGTAATTGCGCCGATCCATGTAAACGACGCCCTCATTCGAAGCGAAATCCGTCATCACTCCCACGATCCGCGCCTCCGCGGGCCCCGAAGGCGTCAGGATCGTCATATGATCACCCGTCTTCTGTTTGGTCTTCAAGACGAGGTTCGTCGAGACCATGATCGTGAAGTCGGAAGACTCGAATAGATCGTGGCCCGCCTCAGCGGCCGGGCGGTCTTTCATGTCGAAAGTGGAGTACCCGGTGGCTGGATCGGGAGCATCGTAAGCTTTGAGCCCAAATGTATGGCCTTCGTGCTGGAAATGAATGAAGCGGATCGCGGTCGGCCGGTACATCAAGCCATTCTTGATCTCGGGGATCTCGAGCAGCTCTTTCTCGATGTCCTCATGGATCGGCTGCGACTGGAATGCATAAGCCCGCCCGCTGGAAGAAACGAAGAGATCGGCCTGCAGGGCTTTCTCCACCCACTCGGAGATCGAGTTGCGAAAGGAAGCGTTCATCGTCGAGATCAGGACGACCAACACCAGCCCGACCATGAGCGTGAGCACATTGCTCGCCGTGCGCTTCGGGTTGCGCAAAAGGTTGTCGAGGCCGAGGCGACTCACGGCGCTCAGGTGGCCTTTCACGAACCAGCGGACCGCGCCGACGATCCAGGCAGATAGCTGGGGCGCGACGAGGGCAACGCCCAGAAAGCCCAAGGCTTGATTCACCCCTTCTTCGATGGAATTGTGCGGCTTGATGCCGGCCACGTTGTAACCCGTCAAATAGACAATCGAGGCGAGACCAATCCAAAATGTCCAGAAGACCATGCGGCCCGCGCTCTTCTGTTCTTCGTCCTTACGGCTCCGGATCGCTTCGATCGGCTGGATCGAGTTGGTTTTGAGGGCGGGCCAAAGCGCCGCGAGCAGGCCAGCAACTGCACCCATGAGCGCGGCGCGAACCAGATCCTCGAGCGAGAAGCGAATAGCCGGCGTGTTGATCGTCGTGAGGAACTGCTGGGACATCGCCGTCGCGACGCTCGCCACCAGGCGATGCGCGAGCCAGTTGCCCGCGAGACAGCCCACGAACGCCCCGACTGTTCCCATCAGGGTCGCTTCAGTCAGGAAAAGCGTGAGGATCCCTTTCTTCGTCGCGCCTAAAGCGCGTAGCGTGCCCACTTCCTTGCGACGCTCGGCGACCGACATCGAGATCGTGTTAGTCACCATGAAGAGGCCGACCATGACGGCAAGCGAGCTGATGAGCGACATGAGTTTCTGATAGGAGGCTACCATCCGGGTCATGCCCTGGGACTGGCCTTCGGGAGGCTCGACCGAGAAAGCGGGACCGAGCGCGGCCTTGAGCCTCAAAGCCAGCTCGTCGACGTTCACGCCTTCACTCGACATCACGTCGACGCGGTCCACTTTACCGGGCTTGCCGAAGGTGAAGGCCGCGCCGTCGATGTCCATGATCGCGACGTTGCCGCCGTAAGCCTTGGCCGGGCCCTCGGCGTTCATGATGCCGCGGACTGTAAAGCGCTTGACGCCGATCGCGGTGGCCAGATCGAGCGTCGAATCCATCTGCAGCTTGTGCTCGGCCGCGAACGGCTTGGAGACGATGATGCTGTCGGGCTGGTTGAGGAAAACGAGCGGGTCTTCGATGGGCTGTTCATCTGTAGTTTTGTAGCTGCGCACGCTCCGCTCGCGGAGCATGTCGACGCCGAAGATCTGGATGGTCTGCGTGGAGTTGTCGCCCGCGGCGAGATAGGCCCGCGTCTCGATCATCGGAGCGGAGCTTCTTACGCCCGGCACCTTTTCGATTGTCGCGATGACGGAATCCGGGAAACCCGTCTCGCCCGCGGTGACCGCGAGCACGGCTTTGCCCGAGATCGCAGTGAAGTTCTCTTTGAAGGATTCGAGCGTGGACCGATTGATCAACTGGATCGCCACGAAGAGCGCGACGCCAAGCGCGACGCTGATGCAGGTCAGGACCGTCCGCACCGGCTTAGAGGCGAGATGCCTGAGTCCGACGAAGCGGAAAAGATTCCACATTATAAAGGCACTCCACCCAAGGGTTTCGCGCCGCCTTTCTCATACGACTCCATCCGGCCGTCGCGAAGCGTGACCAGCCCCGTGCCATAGGAAGCCGCCTTGGGATCATGGGTCACCATGAGCACCGTCTGGTTCTGTTCCTTGACCAGCTTCTGCAGAAGCTCGAGCACGGTCGCGCCGGTCTTGGAATCGAGATTTCCGGTCGGCTCGTCGGCGAGGATCAGGAGCGGTTCGCCGATCAAAGCGCGCGCGATCGCCACCCGTTGCATCTCGCCGCCCGAAAGCTGCGAAGGCACGTGGTCGAAGCGGTGATTCAAGCCCATGAAGTCCAGCAGCTCGCGCGCCTTCTTCTCGACCTTCTTGAAAGGTTGCCCGTCGAGCAGCATCGGCAGCGCCACGTTCTCGACCGCGCTCAACGAGGGCAGGAGATTAAAGAACTGAAAGATAAACCCCAATCTGCGGCGGCGAAAGGCCGACAGGTCGTCGTCCGTGAAGGTTTCGATCGCCTCCCCCGCGAAGCGAACCGTGCCTTCCGTTGGGCGGTCCAATCCGCCAGCGATCTGAAGGAGGGAGCTTTTTCCTGAGCCGCTCGGGCCCATGATTGAAACAAACTGGCCTTTGTCGACCTGAAGAGAAACACCCTTCAAAGCCTCCACCGGTTGATCGCCCAAATCGTAAGTCTTTTTAAGGCCTTGGATATCGAGAAGCATGGGCCAATTCTCGTCACAAAATGACCCAAAGGCTACTGATTTCATTCAGAAAGAATGGATTTTTAAACTTGACCTGCTGCGTCATTTTGGATACCACCGATCCATGAAAACCATGACGCTAATCCTCGTCTCGATTCTGACTCTCCCGAGCGCGTTTGCTTTCTCGTCCAAACCGCCGATCGATAACAGCCAGCTGAACGTGCCGCTCAAGGATCAGATTAAAAACGAAGTACGCCAGGAAGTCGTGGCCCGACTCGGCAAGGGGACCCTCCACTCTCCCCGCTACTTCGTGACGATCTTCTCGTTCGAGGACGAAGGCAATCATGCCAAGGCCTCCCACACTTTCGCCACTTACGTGCGCGTGAATACCGACAAGAGCTACAAGGCTTCGAACATCGGCTGGCTGCCCGCCACCTTCAAGAAAAACCCCCTCCTCTGCGTCTTCGAAGGGCCATTCAGTCTGTACTTCACTTCCGCCAACCAGTGCCAACGGGTCGAAGGCCATAACTATACCTTGGAAGAGAGCATCGCCTTCGCGGTCGACTTCAAGCGGAACCTGGGCAAATGGGGACCCTACGAGATCACGAAGACCCTCTATGACCAGGCCCAGGCGCGGATCAAGCTCTTGGAGTCCGGCGCCATTGACTACATTGCCGACGATCGCGCCGCACGCCCGCAGGGCCTCGCGATCAACTGCCTCCACGCCGTGAGCGACTTAGACCAGGATCAGATCTCGCTCGGTGGATTCCTGAACTCAGGCCTCGACGCCTGGGGTTTCCCCGGCACGCGCCACGTCCTGAACCACTATAAGGACAAAGGCGCCCAGTGGATGATCGATCCGATCGACGTCACGAATGACATCCACGAATGGATCTTCGTCCCCAAGCACTAAGAGGCGGCGGTCAAAACCCGCCTGGCGGGACCATGTGAAAACTGAAGCCCTGGCTCTGGGTCTCTGAACCCGGCTCGGCCTTGTCTTTATCGGCCCAAATCTGAGAGAGCGCGGCGCTCTTCAGCTTGCCGTTATAGGTGCGGGGAAAGCTGTGCAGGATGAAGACGTCCTTCGGTAGCGACGACTTGTGCGAAAGATGTTCTTTCAAGCTCTTCTCGAACTCGTCCCGGCCGTCCAGCATGAAGGCCTTGGCTTTCTCCTGGGCGATCTCGAGAAAGAGAACGGGACGGGCGCCGGTCTTGGCATCCTCGACCGGCATGACTTTCACGTCACGCACGAAGCGGGAGGCATCGAGAGCCACGCGCTCGATCTCTTTGGCAGAGACCCTTTTGCCCTGCACCTTGAAGATGGAGTCCGAGCGGCCCTGGATGATCAGGCGCCGATCGATCGTCAGCACGCCCATGTCTCCAGTTTTCATCCAACCCTCTTCCATAGGAAAATCTGGCTGGTTGTCGTAGCCGAGCATGACGTTCGGCCCGCGCAGGTAGATATGCCCCATTGTGCCAGGAGGCAGGACGCGGCCACCCGAGCTGCGGACTTCGATCTCCTGGCCAGCCAAGACGTAGCCAGCATTGTCGGATAGGAAGTTCGGGTCGCGCGAGTCGATCATCGAGACGCGAATTCCTTCAGTCAGGCCGTAGCCCTTGTGAATGACGGCGTTCGGGAAGATCTCGCGCGCCATCTTGAGATGCTCGGCGCGGATAATACCGCCAGCGAGCTGGATGTGCTTCACGTTCAAGGCGGGCGGGAGGTTGCGGCGCTTGCGCTCTTCCCAGCAGAGTCGGAGAATCTCGCCGATCAAGGCCACGAAGTCTCCGCCCGAGTTGGCAATATTGCGGTAAACGCGGCCCAGGCCCAAGGCGCTTTCGAAAAAGACGCACTTGCCGCCGGCCAGGAAGGTCGGAAGAAACTGGGTGTTCATGGCCATGCTGTGGCAGATGGGCAAGAGGATCGGGGCCACAGTCGCATGAGTCAGGCCGAAATGGCTGATCAAGAGATCGGTCGAGTAAAGCAGGCCCTGCTCGGAGACTTCGACGCCCTTGGGCTCGCCCATGGATCCGGAGGTATAGAGAATGAGCGCAGTGCCAGGACGCGGGAGCGGCGGGGTCGTGGAGATCCGGTTGACCTGAGTCGAGCGGATCTCGCCCTGGGAGTCCATGCGGATCACGGAAGAAGCCGCGTTCAGGTCGCGGTAAATTTCCTCGCCCACGATCATCGTATGCAGCTGCATGCGCGGCAAGAGGCCTTCGATCGTCTCCTGGCTCTCGGTCGGGTTCAGGATGACGGGCACGCGGCCAGTGGAGATGACAGCCAGGATGGCGTAGGCTTTGGCAGCAGAGTTATCGAGAAGGATTCCGACCCGGCCATGGAGAGGCGCGAATCGGCGGATCATGCGGTGGAACTGTTCGAAGTAAGCGACCAGCAGAGCACCTGTGAATTCGCTGGAGTCGTCCGCTAAGAGAACGCGCGTACGGTTATTCTTCGCGGTCGCGAGAATACGGTCCTGCAGTCTGATGGGCTTGGCGGCGATCATTGGATTCATGGCTTGCTGCATGTGGCGGACCCTCGACCGGGAGCGACCTGAAATAGGTCAAACTCGGTTTGATTTCCAGCGATGCAGTCCTATTCCTTAGACCTTAAACAGTACTGCACGCGCGCCCGAAAAGGCAACAAGCATACCATCCATTAAATCAGGGTTAGATCTATAACTACATGATATATATACATATAAAATCTTTTACGCCGAGATGCGTCTTGACGCTTCGGCTCTGGAGCCAAAATATCATCCCCTATTGGATGGGTCGGTCTCCAATATTCTGAAATAAGAGAGCTTTTGGGATAGACCCAGTGCATGAGCCGCACCCTGTCTGAGCTCTTTTTGATCGCCCTGGGAAATCCTGAACAGGCCCCCTCCGCCGAGCTCCAACCGGCGCTTCGAGAGCGCCACCTGGTCTTGGTTTGTGGCTTCGCCCAGGAAGGGATCTTCGGATACTTCTCCGAGACTCGCCGGTGTCTCAAGCGCGAGTTCGGCAATCCCAAAGTTTCGTTGGTCCACCTCCACTCCCCCCGCCCACCCACCGAGAACATTGAGCCTCTGCGCACCCGGCTTCTGGAGCTTCACCAAGCGGGTGGAGGCCGCCCCTTGCTCGTGATCGCTCACAGCCAGGGTGGCATCGTGGCCACGGCCTGCTTGATGAGGCATCCCGAGCTCGTGCGGGAAGGGATCATTGAGAGGCTGGTCGCAGTCCAGGCGCCGTACGCAGGTTCCCTCATCGCCGATCTTGTCATCCAAAAGATCCCATTCCTCGGAACGTTCCGTGGCCTGAGCTCACTCACGACCGGGTCGATGAAGGACTTCATGAAGGATGAATTGGAGCGCTTCGGCCGAGCGTCCCGCCCGGAAGATAGGGAGCTGCTCCGCCACCGAATCTTCTTCGCCCGAAGCTCCAAGCCCGCCGGGGCTTCCATCTTCTGGCCACTTCGCAAGGCCCACCGCTACCTGAGCCTCCAGGGACCGAACGACGGGTTCCTTCTCGAAAACTCGCAGATGCTCGCCGGGCTAGGCACTGATCTCGGTTCGGTCGAGGCCGACCATACAGATCTATTCTATCCCAACTGGATGTCGAGTGGCGGCGGCCTGCGAAAGATTGCGTTCACGCGGGCCCTGATCCAGCGGCTTTACGGAGTCTAAGGAGTCGACGCTCATTCGCGCGCGCTGCTTCCCAGCAGCTCGAGAGTGGCAGCGACGACTTCCGCCCGATGAGTGATATGCAGGAAATGCGTCGCGGCCGGGATCCGGCGGACATCGAGGCTCGGGCACGGCCGCATCCGCTCGAGATCTTTATGGCTCGTGCCGCTCAGGAACTCGGCGTTGAGCACGATGATCCGCGCCTTATGCCGGGCGAGCTCGTCGAGCACGTACCATTGTTCTTTAATCGAAGTTCCCGAGAGCATGCCCTGGAGATTTTCGATGCCGGGCTTCCACTGCGCGGGAGGCACCCGGTCCGGATAGTAAGCCTGGGTCTGCACCATGATCCGGATATTCTTCTCCGGGATCTTTTCTTTGATGTCGGCCTTCAGCTCGGGCCATGGCAGATTCAGATTGATCGAAGGGATGACGACTTCGACGAAATGATAAAGGTCCGAGTCCTCGATCAGGCCCGGACCGACATCGGTCACCACGCCGCCCAGGAAGAGTTGCGGGAACTTCGCCGCGAAGTCGTAAACCACCTTGCCGCCCAGACTAATGCCGTTGAAATAAGCGGAACGCCCCGGAAAGGCGTTGACGAGGTATTCCTGGATGTCCTCGGTCGCTCCGCTGAAAGTCACCTTGCTCGCGCCTTCCTGGCTCAGCTTAATGATGCCTTGATCGCGGTAATCAGAAAGCAGGTCCAGCACGATGACATGGAATTTGTCTTTCCACCCCTCGACCATTTGGTCGAAGTCCTGAGGCCCCCCCATCAGCCCGTGCACGCAAACCAGCAGAGGCGCTTCTTTCTCGCCATGAACTGAGGTCCCTAATCCCACTTATCGGGCTCCTATCTTCGGGCTGAACTCATGCCCCTCGAGATCTTTGACCGTCTCCGGCAGGCGAAAGCCGCGCGGATTCATGCAGACCGGGGTATCCAGGCCATC
>JAYVOO010000632.1:0-3005 GCA_043757905.1 Oligoflexia bacterium | reverse complement strand
CGTCGCGATCCAGTCGATCGGAAAGTCGAGCGAAGGCCGGGACCTTTGGGCGATCCATCTCAATACGAGCGCCGACGCGCTGGTATCAGGCAAGAGCGCGAAGCCGGGCGCAATCTACATGGGCAACCACCACGCGCGGGAACACGTGAGCGTTGAGATCCCGCTGATGTGGGCCGAGTATCTCGTCGCCCATCGCGCGGACGCCCAGATCAAGGCACTCCTCGAGACGCGCGACATCTGGATCATCCCGATGGTGAACCCGGACGGAGCCGAATACGACATTGCTCAAGGCAGCTACAAGTTCTGGCGCAAGAATCGCGCGAAGAACTTGGACGGTACATTCGGCGTCGACCTAAACCGCAACTATGGCTTTATGTGGGGCACGGGCGGCTCCGATACAGATACCCAGAGTGACGTCTATATGGGTACAAAGCCGTTTTCGGAACCTGAAACGCAGGCGATCCGGGATTTCGTCAGTTCCAAGACGAACGCGCGGATGCTGCTCTCGTTCCACACGTTCAGCGAGTTGATCCTCTATCCCTGGGGTCATAAGTACGAACCCTTGGACAACGCGAAGGATCTGGCGGTTTTCGAAGCGATGGCGACGAAAATGGCAGGCTGGAACCACTATACGCCCCAGCAGTCGAGCAGCCTCTATATCGCCAGCGGCGACACGGTAGACTGGGCGTATGGCCAGCTGGGCATCTTTGCGTTCACCTTCGAGCTGTCGCCCTCGAACTCTGGCTTCAACCCGGGCGGCTTCTATCCGGGCGCGGGCATCATCGACCAGGTTTTCCAAGACAACCTAAAGCCCTGTCTTTATATGCTTGATCTCGCGGACGACCCTTACCGCGCGGTCCACGGCCGTTCCACCAGCCTGCTCAGGCACTACGTCGAACCGAGCGTTCCCGGCCTGTTGGATTAGATCGCGTCCTGGAGCTTCGGACCCAGGTGGCAAAGGAAGAGTTCCTCCGTTTTGCCGTAGAGGCTGACCGCGCCGATCAGCGTCGGGCCGCCCTGCTTAAGCATCTCGAGCTTGAGCTCGATGGTGCCCGTGCCAGGAATCTCGAGGCGGATCTCCCGCAGGGCGACGTTGCCGTTGGCGGAAGTGCTGATCTGCTGTTGGCTTCCGTCAGGGAAGCGCACTGAGCCGGTCAGGTCATAGCGTGAAGCCTTCGAGACCTGAACGATGTCGAGCTTGAGCTCTGCAAGAGTGGGACGCTCGTAAGGATTCTCGCATACCAGGCTCGCTCCCTTTTCCGTCATCACGGATGGAGGGGCCTTCGGCCCCATTCCCCATGCTATGTTTTGAGACCCCAGAATCATGAACCCCACCCAAAACCGGACACTACCCATGGGAACTAGATAGACCAGCGAAAGACGCGCTGCAACGCAATCTTAACATAACGCGTTATAGCTGAGATGGGCTAGTGCGCAGTGCGTCATTTTGTGTCATGAATGCGCACCCCGATGGCCAGCGAGGCGTTAAAGATCGAGAATGATCGGGAGAACCACCGGCTTTTTGCCGGTAATGTTGTTGAAGAAGCGCCGGAGCTCGACCCGGATCGTCTCCTGAAGATCCATCTTGAACTGGCCCGCTCGGATCTCGGCCTCGTACTCGAGGATGACCTTCTTAACGACCTGACGGGCCTCGTCGATGATGTGGCCTTCCATCCCGTCACCTACGATCCCTTTCAAGATAATCTCGGGGCCAGCGATGATCTTGTAGCTATCGGCGTTGCGCACGAGCAGCGAGAAGACAATGCCCTTCTCGGCCATGTGCCGACGGTCGCGTAAGACGAGCTTGGAGATGTCGTTGCCTTCTCGGCCCTCGACCAGTACTCGCGGCTCGTCGATATGCTCGACGATCTCGAAGCGGTCCTTCGTCAGACGGAAGACGTCGCCGTTCACGCCGATCAGGACGTTCTCGGGAGCGATACCAGTCTCTTTAGCTAACACCGAGTGGTGGACCATATGCCGGTACTCGCCGTGGATGGGGAGGAAGAAGCGAGGCTTCGTGATCTCCATCATCTTCTTGAGCTCCGGTCGGGTCGCGTGGCCGGAGACGTGGATGTCATGCACGGCCTCGTAAAGGACCTCCGCGCCTTGCTTGAAGAGACTGTTGATCATGCGGCCGATGTTGCGCTCGTTGCCTGGGATGAACCTCGAGCTCATGAGGACGCGATCGCCAGGTTGTAGCTGAATCTGGCTGTGCTCGCCGTGGGCGATGCGGACAAGTGCCGAGCGGTGCTCCGCCTGACTGCCGGTCGAGAGCACGATCACGTCGTTGCGCTTGTACTTGTCGATGTCGCCGAGCCCGATCAGGAGCGACTCGGGATTCTTCAGGTAACCCGCTTCGGCGCCCAGGCGCACGTTCTGCTCCATCGTGCGGCCGGAGAGCGCGATGCGTTTGTTCTGTTTTTTGGCGAGATCGAAGACCTGACCCATGCGGCTGACGTTCGAAGCGAACATCGAGACGATCGTGAGGCCTTCGGCCGCGGCGAAGAGCTGCTCGAACTGCGGGTAAATCATGCTCTCGCTGTTTCCATGTTCATGGCGCTCGACGTTGGTCGAGTCGGACATGAGCAGGAGCACGCCTTCCTCGCCCGCTTGAGCGAACGCGGGCAGGTCGATTTCCGAGCCGAAGAACGGGGTCTTATCCATCCGGAAGTCACCCGTGTGGATGATCTTGCCCACCGGAGTGTCGATGATGAGGGCTGCGGCGTCGACGATCGAGTGGTTGACGCTCACGGTTTTCACGGAGAAGTGCTTGAACTTGAGGATTTCGCCCATCTTGAACGTGCGCACGTCGATGGTGTCCGACAAGCCGTGCTCCTTCATTCGCTCGCGGATCAGGAGAGATGTGAAAGTCGAAGCGAAGACAGGAGCCTTGATGCCGGCCTTGAGCGCGAAGGCGAGCGCGCCGACGTGATCCTCGTGGCCGTGAGTGATCAGGAAGCCCTTCACTTTCTCGCGGCGTTCGACCAGGTAGGAGAAGTCGGGGA
>JAYVOO010000631.1:0-11172 GCA_043757905.1 Oligoflexia bacterium | reverse complement strand
GTCGTTTTCTCGCCCGCGAGGAGCAGGCGGAACGGGACCGCCCGGGCGTACGCGAAACTGCGCGCCTCGAGATCCTGCGCCGAGGCGCCGTCGCCTGGCAGCGCTTCTTGCGCCCCTTCGCCGTGCGCCGCTCCTCTCCTATGGATTACGACCAACCGCTCGCGTCCGAGACCTACGCGGTCTACGGCAAAGTCCTCGCAGAGGCGCGCCGCGAGGTCGAGTCCTGGGGCGGGCGCCTCGTCTTCGTTTTCGTCCCGGACTCGCAGATGATGGACCGGGGACCGGAGGGACGCCCCCTCGCTCTGATCGAGAGTTATCGCGCGCGGGTTCTCGAAGTGGCGCGCGCCCAAGGGCTGCAGTCGGTGGACCTGCTCGAGAGCTTCGGGCCGCAAGCGTTTTCGCACTCGCGCGACAACCTCAGGTATTACGCCCCGCTCGGATTTGAGTACGGGCATTTCAATCGCGAGGGTTACCGCCTGGCCGCGGAGCGAATCGCCAGGTTCTGTGGACCGCACTAGTGGATGCCCATAGGTGCAAAAATAACGCGATGCGCAGTCGAATCTCGGCGCGTTCACGTGCTCCCGGGGTCAAGGAATAGACTATTTCTGCCCCTAGGGCTGTGCTATAACCTCGGGTGTAAGTCGATCGCTTCCTCAGAGTCTGCGGGCATAGTGCCCATGTCCTCTTGAGTAGCTCCCAAGTCCTTTAGGAGGTTTCATGGGTAAGAAATTGTATGTTGGTAATCTTCCGTTTTCCGCAACTGACCAGATTTTGAACGACACGTTCTCGCAATGCGGGAAGGTCGAATCCGCTAAGATCATCATCGACCGCGACAGCGGCCGTTCGAAGGGTTTCGGATTCGTCGAGATGTCGACGGAAGCCGAAGCTGCCGACGCAATCAACAAGTTCAACGGCGCCGACTACGACGGCCGCCCGATGACGGTCAACGAAGCTAAGCCTATGGCGCCTCGCGAAAATCGCGGCGGCGGAGGCGGCTTCGGCGGTGGCGGTGGCCGCGGCGGACGCTACTAAGCTCTTTCGCTCACGCGAAACTAGCTAGCTAGTTTGTTTTAAGAACGGGCGGGTTGAGGCTTCACGGCTTCTTCCCGCCCGAACTTTTTTGGGCCTTCGGTCAATGCGGTATCGTCCGAGTCGATTGGTTGTGGATTCCTCTTGGCGCTACTCCCTTTGCCAGAGGTTTCATTTCGGAACTCACCTCTTTTATAAGAATAGAAAACGAGCAAAGCAGATGCCGGAGCGGTTGACAGGCGGCTGATTCCCGAGTTTAGTGCCGAGTTACCAGACAATTTCGCCCGAACTTGAACGATCAGCAAAGAGGCAGACCCATGAAGAAACAGTTTTTTTCGATTCAGTCCGTAGCCATCACCTTAGGAGTTTTACTGATCAGCGGAGCGGCCCACGCGGCTTCGCTCACGGATCTCGAGCTTCACGGCTACCTTCGCGCCGGCGTGCGCTCCAATTCGGGCGTCACCAGCGTGAACGAATGCTACAGCAACAAGCCCGCCGGAATGGGTGGCAATGAGTTTCGACTCGGCAACGAGTGCGGACAGTACGGCGAATTGAATTTCACCGCCTGGCAGCTCAAAGGAAAGGAAGCGACCGATCCTTTCTTCAAGACCAATATCACCTTTCAGTTCTTCACGGACTCCAACATCCATGAAGAAGTGTTCCCATCGCGCCTCTTCGAAGCGTTCGTCGAAGGCGGCAACTTCTTCGGCAGCTCTGCCAAGTACTGGGCCGGCAAGCGCGTGTACCGCGACGCTTCGGTTCACATGAACGATGAGTTCTACTTTGCCAACATCAACGGCAACGGCGCCGGCGTGACCGACATCGGCCTCGGAAGCGGCAGCCTGGCTGTGGCCTACTTCCTTCAGCAGAACGGCGCGACTTTCCGCAAGGAGCACCTGCTGGACGCCCGCTACACGAACTTGATCCTCGCCGAGCACAACAAGCTCGACCTGTGGGCAGCTTACGCGATCTCGGACAGCATCGTACCAAACGTCGTGGACAACACCATGGGCTACGCTCTCGGGGTAAAACACAAGTACGACTTCGCAAATGGCAGCCTGAACGCTTTCTCCTTGCAGTACGGTGCAAAAAATCTCCAGGGATTGACTCTCCCAGACACGATTCTAGTGGAGACGAAGAATCCTGCCGCCGGGGCCTCACTGGTCGCCGACCAGAACCGTTTCCGCATCGTGGAGGACGTCGTCTACCAGGTGACTGATTTCACGAGCTTCGAGTTCTCGGCGAAGTTCGAGAAATTCAGCGGCACGAACACCACCGACAAAGGCACCTGGTGGAACGTCGGAGCCCGCCCGCAGCACTTTTTCAACCAGTACCTGGGCGCGATCGCCGAGTTCGGTGTCTCGTCAGTCAAGTTCGACTCCAACCTGGATGCCACCCTCATGAAACGCCTCACGGTCGGGCCAGTCCTGGCCTTAAACCCGAAGTATTTCGCACGGCCGCAGATCCGCGCTTATTACACCACGACCTTCGAGCGCGGCAACGCGTTCGGCGCTCAGGGCGAAGTCTGGTTCTAAGTTAAGCCTTAGTTGGTATTCACCGAACCTGTATTATTCAACGAATGATCTGGCGAGCTGCTCCCTGAAACCGTTCCGCTCAGGGATCCAGCTCGCTGGTTCGTCGGAAGCCCACTCGGCGAGGTGTCGGCCGTTCCAGCCTGCTGATTGCACGGAAGCTCTGAGCTGATGTCCGTGCAGCTCGTCCTCGATTGGGAATTCAAGCCACTTCCGGTCCCGACTCCGCCCACGCCATTGTTCGTTCCCAGTCCTGCGGTGCCAGCGCTATTGTTCGTGCCCGGACTCACTCCCACTCCGCCAGTCCCTGCTCCGCTGGTTCCCTCCGCCGACGCCGGACTTGCAACCAGTGCGAACGCCAGCGTGATGATTCCATACACCCCTGCCAGTCTACTGTTTCGTTTCATACTCGTTCCCTTTCCGAGATTCGCTTTCGAATATTCTCCTGAGATGTCGATTGGCGATGCATGCGGGATTCCGAACTGAGCGAGCCGCTCAACAAAGCTAGCTGAAAAAGGCTCGATTCTCGATTGAGCCGCTCGCACCCTTTCGGGTTTAGCTGACAGAACCATGACCAGGTGTCAGCCCATTTTTCAACTCACTGGAAGCACGGGTTAATTTCGCTCAATGCATCGATTTCATTGATTGTTAATAATGCGTAACTAAGTTGACTTAAATTTACATTCTGTGGAATGATGAAAACAAGCGCAAAAACTTAGGAAAGGGCTTCGACGATGTTCCACACCCAACAAATTTTGATTCGCTCCTCCCTCCTCGGCCTCCTTGCCGTCGCACTCACCCCGGCCTTGGCCCAGGCCAAGATCTGCACGGAATCCGACATTCGCGCGGCCATCAGCTCGAGCAAGAGCTTTAACTACAAGAGCGAAGGTTGCGCGAACAAGGACGGCATCATCACGATCAAGAAGGGCATGGAGATCGACGGCAATGGGTGGATGTTCGACGGCTCAGGCGTCGCGCGCCTGGTCTGGAAGGGCGCGGGCGGCTGCGACAAGACTCCGCGCGGCTCCGAATTCGCGTTCTTCGACTTCACGGGAAACTTCAACACGGTCGCCAATTTCTCGGCCGAAGGCGCGCCCGAAGGCATCCACGTGTCCACTGGCAAAGGAAACGTGATCGATGCCGTTTCGTTCCCCTTCATCTGCGAGGACGGTGTCACCAACGGCAACAAGAGGTCGAACTCCGCGACCGACACGGTCGTACGTAACTCCCGCTTTCGCGGCTCCGACGACAAGGCCATTCAGGTCAACGGCGGCACGATCACGGTCGAGAACTGTGACTTCGCCGACGTTTACCGTTCGATCGGCATGTGCTCGGTGAAAGCCGACCCCGGCCACCACGAGGCGCGTCCCTGCGGCTACAAAAGCAAGATCATCGCACGTGGCAACCACATCAAGGGCTGCTCCGGCTACGCGATGCGCTCGGCCGGCAAGGACTCCGCCAAAGGCGGCGTGCTGATCGCCGAGAACAACACCATCACGGACTGCGCGACGCCCGTCCAGGTTGAGGAGGAAGGCTACGCGGAAGTGCGCAACAACGAGTTCTACGGCAACTGCGACACGGGGCTCAAAGTCTTGACGAGCAAAGGCTCGGCACTTTACGGCTGCGGCAACCGCAACTCCTGCCGCAAGCTCTACTCGAGCGGTAGCGTGAAAGTGGAAAGCAACTGCAAGTAAGGGACTGGCCCCTAGAGCACTAGGATGAGATCAGGGATTTCCGCGATCTTCCGGTAGACTTCCACGATCTCCTCCGGCTTGTTCGCGACGAGGACGTAAGTCATGGCCAAGTGCCTGCCCTGATCGCTTGGTCGCCGCGCGGCCTGCTTGAGCGAAGGAAAGCCCGCTTCGAGCGTGCCGAGCCCGCCTTCGAACGCGGGAGTCTGGTTGCCCACGAACTTGAAAGTGAAGGAATGCGGGAACGACTCGTTCTCCAGCAGTTCTCTGAGGCGCGCGTACTGAGGCATCTTAGCCCCTTTCTCCTAAACCGGCAGCCGGATGTCAACGACCGCGCCAGGACTATTGGAAACTCGCAGCTCCCCACCTAACCGGGCCACGATGCTGCGAACAATCGCGGTGCCCAATCCCATAGAGGAACGGCCGTAAAAATGCCCATGCTGGATCTGCACCAAGCGTTGCGCACCGTACTGTTCGAGCATCTCCTTCGGGAAGCCCGGCCCGTCGTCACTAATCTCGATCCGGAGGCGGCCGCGCTCGCGGCTGAGCTTGACGGACACATCCGAGCGCGCGAAGTCGAGCGCGTTCGATACGACGTTCCGGATCAGGCGCCGGGAGAAATCCGGGGGACCGAGTTGCTCGAGTTTCCCGCCGCTTTCATCCACTTCCAGCCGGATCATCTTTTGTTTGAGCGAAGCAATCGTCGAAAGCGCAGCGACCTCGTCGCGGACGAGCGCTACCAGATCCACAGCATCGCCCTTCAGCTCGGAGCTTGGATCTTCTACAAACGCCAGGAAAACCAGGTCATCTACTAGCTTTCCCAGGTATTCGATCTCATGGAGCGAGGCCTCGGAGATCTCCTCGAACTTGGCGGGATCGAGCTCCCGACCCTTTCGGTGGATTGTCTCGGTCATCATGCGGAGCGAGCCGAGCGGGGTGCGGAAGTCATGCCCGAGATTCTGGAAGAACACGAGGCGCGCCTTCTCGGAGGCTTTCACCTGGCCGACCAAGGTTTCGATCCGGCCCGCCATCTCGTTGAAAACCGTCATCAGATGCCCGGCCTCGTCAAAGCGGCGAATGGGGAAGCGCGCCCCCAGGCGTCCGGCCGAAAGCTCTCCCATCACGACTTCGGCAAGGTGCGAGTTCTTGCGAAGATACCAGAGGAGTATTCCGGCCGAGGCGCCGGTCGCGATCAGCACGGTCACGAGGCCGGCCAGCATGTACATGTAGAAAACGTATGCCTTGCGCTCGCGCTCCTGGCCGCGACGGCTACCGATCGTCAACAGATAGTCGCCGCCCTTCGTGGACTCGAAGCGGATCGTGCGCTCTGAACTGCCGTCGGCGCCGGGTCCCGGACGGATGAACTGCAGAACTTCGCCGTCGGGTGCGACCAGACTGAGTTTCGGAGGTGCGGCGCTACGGTCCTGGGTCGAGATCAGATACGAGCGTAGGACCACGAAGCTCCCCACGACGAGCAGCGAGGCACCCAAGAACGTGAGTGCGAGAAAAGATGCGAAAAGCGACTGCTTCTTCAAGCGGTGACCTTCTCGAGCCGATACCCGACCCCGTAGACCGCCGCGATCCGGAGCGCGCCCGCGCCGGCCGACTTGAGTTTTGAGCGCAGATGGCTGACATGGGAATCGAGCGTGCGATCGGAAATGCTGCCGTCCTCGTCGATCAAAGCCACTAGTTCCTCTCGGGAAACGACGGACCCCGCGCGCTTTACGAAGAGCTCGAGCACATCATATTCCCTGCCCGTCACTTTAAGCTCCTGACCGGCGAAGAACGCCTTGCGCTGGCTGCGCTCGACGCAGAGATCGCAGAACTTAAGCTCGTCGCGCACCTGATGGACTTCCTTCAGCGCCTTCTTGAGCCGCAGAAGGAATTCGCTCTGACCGAAGGGCTTGCGCATATAATCGCAGGCGCCTTTCTCGAGCGCTTTGACCGCGAACTCTTCCTCCGTGCGCGCGGTCAGGAATATAATCGGCACCTGCTCGTCGGTCTCGCGGATCTTCCCGCAAACCTCGAGTCCCGTACCGTCCGGCAGGTTCCAATCTAGAAGATAGCAGTCAGGAAGCTTCTTGGACGCGAGGGGCTCAACCGAGCGGATGTCCCGGGCCCAGTCCACACTATAGCCTTCCATTTCTAGAAAGAGTTTCAGGCTTTTCCCGAAGCTCGGGTCGTCTTCCAGCAAAAGGAGATGCGCCATCGTGACTCCAGTTTACCATGAGTTCCCTGCGAGGCGGAGGTGGAAGCTTAGGCGGGGCGGTCGCGTCCTCCCGGATGATCCGGAGCATCTGCCCTCCCTTCCAAAAAAAACCTCCGAATGCTGGAGAGACAATGGAGGGGCCAATATCAGCCCTGGGTCTTGTGTGCAAAGCCCTTGACTCAGGTTCCTAGAAATTAGACCTTCTGGGAATGATTACCGTTCAAATTCCCAATGATACCGTGAAGTGCCTGAACTTCGTGAACGGCCAGTGGACTCAGGGCGCGGGCGCGCGCTGGGAGATCAAAAGCCCATATAACGGCAAGGTGATCGGCGAGGCGTTCGCTTCGACCGCGGCCGATGTCGCGAAAGCCATCGACGCTGCCACCGTCGCGCAAAAGGACTGGGCATTGACTCCGATCAAGGAACGGACGCGCGTGATGTTCGCGTTCCGCGACATCCTGCTGCGCGACCGCGAGAAGATCGCGCATCTGAAAGCCTCCGAGAGCGGCAAGACCTTCAACGAAGGCCTAGCCGGCCTGATGAAAGGCGTCGAAGTCCTCGAATTCGCGCTCTCGCTTCAGAACCTCGATCTCGGCGGCAAGCTCGAAGTCTCCCGCGGCGTCACCTGCGAATACCGGCGCGAGCCGTTGGGCGTGGTCGCCAACATCACGCCCTTCAACTTTCCGGCGATGGTCCCGATGTGGACGATCCCAATCGCCCTGACCTTGGGAAACGCCTACGTCTGGAAGCCTTCCGACAAGACTCCCCTCACCTCGACGCTCCTTGCGAAAGCTCTCCAGGAAGCGGGTCTCCCGAACGGTCTTTTCACGGTGCTGCAAGGCGCGCGTGAAACAGTCGAAGCCATGATCGATCACCCCGCGGTGCGTGCGATCGGCTTCGTCGGCTCCTCGCCAGTCGCGAAACAAGTTTACTTGCGTGGCACGCAGCACGGAAAGCGCGTCCTCGCGCTCGGTGGCGCGAAGAACCACATCGTGCTCTTGCCCGACGCAAACCCCGAGCTGACGGGCGTGGGAATCTCGGATTCCTTCACCGGCTGCGCCGGCCAGCGCTGCATGGCGGCCTCGGTGCTGCTTGCGGTCGGAGCGCCCGAAGCAATCGACCCGCTGATCGCCAAGACGGTCGAACGCGCGAAGTCCATCCAGCTTGGCAAGGACATGGGCGCGATCATCACGAAGCAGCAAGTCGAGTTTCTGCACGCCGCGATCGAGCGCGCGGTGAAGGCGGGGGCGAAACTTCTCGTCGACGGGCGGAAGGCCACGCCGCCCGCGGGCTTCGAAGACGGCAACTGGCTCGGCCCCACGATCCTCGATCACGTCAAGCCCGGCTCCGAGGCCGCGTCGCAGGAGCTGTTCGGGCCCATCCTCTCGATCGTGCGCTGCAAGGACATCAGCGAGGCGATGAAGATCGAGAACGCGAGCGGCTATGGCAACGCTTGCTCCGTCTTCACGTCGAGCGGCGAGCATGCTGAGCGGGTCATCCGCGAAGCCACGACCGGCATGGTCGGTGTCAATATCGGCGTGCCCGTCCCGCGCGAGCCCTTCTCCTTTGGCGGCATCCAGGATTCCAAATACGGCCATGGGGACATCACGGGCCAGCACAGCCTGGACTTCTGGAGCCACGTCAAGAAAGTCACCAGCAAATGGGAAAGGCAAGTCGACTCGACTTGGATGTCCTGAATATGAGTATGAAGCCCCAAGAGTCCAAGATCCTTAACCACGTCATCTTGGCGACCCATTCAAATCTTAAGTATAAGGAAAGCCTGCCCGTGAGCTGGGGCGAGCGCGACCCCATGAAACGCGGCGCTGTAGTGGCCTCGGTCACCGATGTCCGCAAGCGGAACGCGATTGGCACGCACAGCGGCTCCTACACCGTCTACCGCGCGCTCTCGATCGCGAGCGGCCATTTTCCTCCCAGCCACAAACCGGATCTGAACAACACGGACAGCCCGGTGAAGCTCGGGCCTTACGAAAGCTGGTACTCCAATCCGGCCCATGTCGACCGAATTGTCGCGCTCGACCCCTGGGGCATGGACCCGCAGAAGCATTTCGCGCCGCTCTTCAAAGAAGGCTACGACATCCGCCCCACGATCGCCGTCACGCAGGCCAGGCTCCAGATCGGCGAGATCCACCAGGCGATCGACGCCGGACGCCTGAAGATCGACGGCAACATCATCACTCAGAATCGCGACGTCAAAGTGACGAAGGTCGCGATCGAGCCCGTCTGGTACCTTCCGGGAGTGGCTCGCAGGCTCGGCGTCGAGGAAGGCGTCTTCCGCCGCGTGCTTTTCCAGGAGATGGGCGGGATGTTTCCCGAGCTCATCACGCGTCCGGACCTCAAAGTCTGGCTGCCGCCCATCGGAAGCACGACCGCCTACATCTTCGGCGACGCGACCCAGCTCTCGAACCCGAAGGTTGAGCTCACCTGCCGCGTGCATGACGAGTGCAACGGCTCGGACGTCTTCGGCTCGGATATCTGCACCTGCCGGCCCTATCTGATGTACGGCATCGAGGACGCAGCCCGCACCGCCCAGCGCGGCGGAGTCGGCATCATCATCTACTTCCGCAAGGAAGGCCGCGCACTGGGCGAAGTGACCAAATTCCTGGTCTACAACGCCCGCAAACGCCAAGTAGGCGGGGACTCCGCCGCGACTTATTTCCACAGAACCGAATGCGTGGCGGGCGTTGAAGATGCTCGTTTTCAAGAATTCATGCCTGATCACCTGCACTTCTTCGGCATCTCGAAGATCCACAACCTCCACTCGATGAGCAATATGAAGTTCAATGCCATCGCCGAAGCGGGCATCGAGGTGGTGAACCGCATCTCCATCCCCGACGGCCTCATTCCGGCCGACGCGCAGGTCGAGATGGAAGCCAAGAAAGCCGCGGGATATTTCACGACAGAGCAGCCCAAGTCGGGGGACGAGCTCGTTTCGGTCAAGGGGCGCAAGATCGAAGAATGAACACGAAGATCGATTACCTTCTCTCGCCTCCCGCGATCCGTGAGCGCTCGCTGAAGCTTTTTGAGTTGGCCCGCTCGGGAAAGACTCACTTCGCTTACCACCCGGAGAAGCTCGAAGCGGTCATCGACTTCGTCGTCGAGACCATCCGCGCGAAGTATCCGGATCTGAAGATCCCGTTTCATTCGCGCTGGGGCCACTTCAAGGCGGCCGGCGTCGACCGCGTGGCCTCGGTCCTCGAACCCAGGCTCAAGGGCTTTCCGGCGGCCGAGCGCGCAAGAGTGAAGCTCGATCTCGTCATCGTTTCAGTGCTGCTTGACGCGGGCGCGGGCGAGCAGTGGAAGTTTCGCGAGGAGTCCACCGGCCAGTCGATCGCGCGCTCCGAAGGCCTGGGCGTCGCGTCCTTCTGGATGTTCATGAACGGGCTCTTCTCGCACGATCCCGAAGCGCCGCTGCAGGCGAACGCGATGGGGCTCAGACACATCCGCCGCGAGAAGCTCGCGCAGGCTTTCCAGATCTCGAACACCAACCCATTGACCGGACTCGATGGCCGGCTCGAGCTCCTGCACCAGCTGGGCGCGGCCGTGGACGCGAGTCCCGAGCTTTTCCCGTACGGCAGGCCCGGGAGCCTCTTCGACGCAATCCAAAGGCTTGGGCATGAAGTCCCGGCAGTGCGCTTGCTTCGCGCGGTGCTGGACGGTCTCGGTCCGATCTGGCCAGGCCGAATCGCCCTTCAGGGTGTGAATTTAGGCGACTGCTGGCGCCACAAGCTCCTGGGCCCGATGCAGGACGACGCTTCGCTGATTCCCTTTCACAAGCTCTCGCAATGGATGACTTACTCGCTCATCGAACCGATCGAAGAGGCGGGCGTGAAGATCACTGGTGTGCACGAGATGACGGGCCTGCCCGAGTACCGGAACGGCGGCCTACTGCTGGATCGCGGGCTGATCAGCCTGCGCCAACCATCGGAGGCGCTCGATACGCACGCCCCCGGAAGCGAGCTCATTGTCGAATGGCGTGCACTGACGGTCACCTGTCTGGACCTGATCGCGACCGGCGTCCGCGCGCGGCTCGGCAAGACCGAGGCCGAATTCCCGCTCGCCCAGGTGCTCGAAGGCGGGACCTGGTGGGCCGGGCGGATCGCCGCTAAAGAGAAGCGCCCGGACGGGTCGCCTCCACTGAAGCTCGAGAGCGACGGCACGGTCTTTTAGAATCCCCCCTCTTTTGCAAAGGAAAGCTGACTCATGAGCGGACAAATTCATATCGTCGACCACCCCCTTCTTCGGCACAAGCTCGGGCATCTCCGCAGCAAGACCACGCTCTCGCACGAGTTCCGCGAGATCATGAAGGAGATCTCCCGAAGCATGGCCTACGAGGCGCTTCGCGGCTGGAAGGACTTCGAGTCCGTCGAGATCGAGACGCCCATGGCGAAGACGCGGGTCGACCGCATCGTCAACGCGCCGGTCGTCGTCTCGATCATGCGGGCGGGCAACGGGATGCTCGATGCCGTGCTCTCGATGATTCCATTCGCTTCGGCGGGCTTCATCGGAATCTACCGCGACCGTTTCGTGCATTCGACTGTCGAATACTACTTCAAAATGCCCCAGGACATCAAAGGAAAGACCGCGATCCTCTGCGACCCTCTGATCGCGAGCGGCGACACGATTATCGCAGCGATCGAGCGCCTGAAGAGCCATGAGGTCAAGCGCATCCTGATTCTGAATGTGCTGATCA
>JAYVOO010000630.1:0-3011 GCA_043757905.1 Oligoflexia bacterium | reverse complement strand
TCTTCGCGCCCATTCGGCCGATGAAGACGAAGAAGCCCGAGGGCGATGGGGGACGCAAGGGGAGGGCACTCGTAGACATGGCTAAAAGTTACTATTTGAGCCGGAGAGAAGCAACGAATTGGGAGAAGTCCGCGAGATTGGTTTGAAACTGCTCGGGCGGAGCGAGGTAGACGAGATCGTATGTGCAGGAGTCCTTGCGCGTGACGACGGTTCTGAGCATCACGTCCTCGCTATTGAGCTTGCCTCGCAACGTGGTTTGGAGAGCTGGGCGTCCTTGAAGAGTGATCGCTTGCTCGCCGCGAAGCGTTATATTCGATAGCCCCAAGAGCAGCAGATTGGTCACTTTCCGCAGATCAGTTGCCTGCTCGCTCGCCGACTTCTCGGGTTTCGGCCGGCAGGCCGAGTTGAGGGATATGGTCGCGGCGGTCTTCTTGCTCTGGTAGACGGCGTCGGAGACTTCGCTCGTGGAGTTCGGGCTTTCACTTCCGTCGGGCTCGGCGACCTTCGAAGGGTCGAGTTTCATCCATTCGTCCGGCTTCGTCTTGCTCAGATCCAGGACGCCGTAGGACTCGGACTTCTCGTCCGCCGGCTTCACATTGCCGAGCAGGAGGCCGCAACCGGTCTGGGTTACGGTGAAGATGAGGGAGAGAATCAGAAGCAGAAAAGGCTGCAGGCGAAAGCTCATGTTCCACACTCTAAACCGTCAACAGGGCGGCGTAAACTGTTGTGTTTCCTGACGAGGGGTCAATTTTCGGTGAAAAAGAGCGGCCGGAGTTGCCGGGAGCGATTTTCTGCCGATTCTCGAATTGCCCAGTGCGAACGAACTCTTCCCTCTATTTGCCGATGAAGAGTTTACCGCCCGGAAGACTATTCCCTTCTGGCACCTGACTTGCTTTGTATTTGGGCAAGCGGAAACGGGCGCGCAGGCGCCGCGGTACCGGCATTTGGCAAGACGCCGAACGCAAACGCCCTCTTTCAGGTGAGCAGGATGCTCGCAGGACGTAGATGATCGATCTTTCAAAACGGAAGAGTGCATCGCTTCAGAAGACCGCCTTAATCGGCGCGGTCTCCTTTTCTCTCTTTTCCCTTTCAACCTGCTTTATTTCCGCATGGGCCGCGCCAGTCCGCGCCGTGCGCCTGGAGACCCAGAAGACCCACTCGCGCCTGGTCGTCAACGTCGACGAGGCCGTGAATGCGCGCTTCAAGGAGGACGGCAAGAGCTTCGAGCTGTTCTTGCCGGGACTCACGTTCGCCGACTTGGGCGCTCCGCAGGGCGAGGAAGCCAAGTGGAAAGAGCAGTACGAAGGCCTCGCCGACCCGCGCGTCAGCGAGGTGACGCTTGCCGAGACCTCAGAGGGTGGCGGCGGCGTGAAGATTACCGGCCGCTGGAAATTCCCAGCCGGCAATGCCTCGCTCGCGCATCCTGCGATGGAGCATTTCGAGTACCACGAGAAGAGCCCGGCCCGTTACGTTGTCGATCTGTGGGTGAAGACCGGACCCACGGTCGCGCAGGCGCAAGTGAAGCAGAAGAAGACGGCCGAAGTGAAGGCGGGCGAGAAGTCCGACCAGGAAACCAAGGCACGCGTCGCCCGGCGGCTCGCGCGCGACAGCGTGAAGGCCGAGGCCGAGGACATCACGCGTTTCTGCCGTTATCCAATGACCGAGACTTCTGACGTCATGCTCAAGTTCCAGCCGGTTCATGAGAAAGTGGATTTTTCGCGGTGGATGTCGGCCACCACGCCGGACATGGACTTCCCATACTATGAGCCGACCGGTAAAGAGCGCGACGCCCAGTACGTCCGGCTTGCGCTGTCGCTCTACCGCAAGGGCGATTTCGGCCTGGCGATCCGCACGCTCGATTTCTTCGATACCGAGCATCCCAAATCCGAATTCAGGCGCGAGATGCGCTTCCTGCGCGCCAACGTGTTTATCAAGCTGGGCTTCCCGCAACAGGCTGACCCAATCCTGACCGCGCTCATGTACGAGGGCCGCGAGTCGCCTGTCGCGCTTCACTGCGGGATGTACCGCGCGGCGAGGCTCATTCAGGCAGGCTCCTATCTCGCTTCGCTGGAGGCCTTCCTATGGCTTGCCGAGCGCTACCCGGATCACCGCCTGAACTGGGTCTTCCACTTCGGCGCGGCCGAGACGCTCTTCGCCCTCCGCCAGACCGAGCGCGCGGCCAAGGAGTACGCCTGGATGATCCAGCACGGGCCCGACCGCCAGGCTAAATCTCAAGGCGCGCTCCGCATCGGCGATCTCTACCTGAACCGCTTCCAGTACGAGCAGGCTCTCGCGGCGTACTTCGAGGCGCTGTCGATTTTCGGCAAGGAAGCCCAATCCTTCGCGCCGGTGGCGATCAACCGCGCCGAGACGCTTTACGGTCTGGGGCAGCTGGACCGCGCGAAAGAGGCGTTCGAGGACTTTTTGAAGCGCTTCTCTTCGCATCCCGCTGGCTGGCGCGCGACTTTCCGCCTGGGTGAGATCGCCATGCGCCAGGCACCGTCGACCGCCGCGAAGGTCGCTCTCGCGCGTAAACGCTTCTACGAGACGATCAATCATTATCCGATGAGCCCGGGCTCGACCCTTGCGCGACTGCGGCTTTTGCCATGCGGCGATCACGCGGGCTTCGATCTGGCCTCGGCCGAACGGTTTTTCTTCAGCGAAGCTTCGGAGTTCAAGGGTGACGGACAGGTCTCGCTCCAGCGCTACCATGATCTCGTGGCGCTCACGCGCGTGCGCGCGCTACTCAGCCTAGGCGAGCCTCTCGACGCCGTCGACGCGACAATTGAGGATCTGCAGGGCGTCTCGGACCGCGATGTGCGCGCGGCGATCTCGGATCTCTTCGCGCAGCAATTCCGCAAGACCGCGCTCGGCCTTTTGGCCCAGGGCAAGAAGTATCAGGCACTCCGCTTCTTCCGCGAGAAGGCCTCCTATCTTCCCAAGCAAGATAACCGTGTGGATCCGGACTACTTGATCAAGCTCTCGCAAGCCGCCTCGGATCTCGGATTGGG
>JAYVOO010000629.1:0-3015 GCA_043757905.1 Oligoflexia bacterium | reverse complement strand
TTCGAGGGCGGTCGGCAACGCCGCTCCGGCGTCCGACTTAGGCACGGCGCTCTTGCACGAGCAGGCTGAAAGAAGCAGCGCCCAGATAGCGAGGCTGGCGAGGGTTTCCTTGACCATGTTCGATGCAATGCTACAGTAATGAAAGCTCCCCTTGCAACCAACCCATGCGAATCGCGATTCTTTCCCGCAACCGAGGTCTGCACAGCGTTCGTAGGCTACTCGCTGAGGCGAAGAAGGCCAGGGTGGACTGCGACGTGATCAACCCGCTCGACTGCCAGCTGATCATCGACGGCAAGGACACGCGGATCATGATCGGCTCCGAGGCAATCCCGGAGTACGACGTCGTGCTTCCCCGCATCGGAGCTTCAATCACCGACTACGGTTTGGCCGTCGTGAAACACCTGGAATGCTTGGGCGGCTTCCCGTTCAACAGCGCGCAGGCGATCTCGGACTCGCGTAATAAAATGCGGTGCCTGCAGATTCTTGCGGGCAAGGGGCTGGCAGTGCCCGCCACCGTGCTCACGCGCAGCGCGCGCGGCCGGCGCAACGCCGTCGAGGCCGTGCGCGGGCTTCCGGTCGTGCTCAAGCTCCTCAAGGGCACACAAGGCCTTGGGGTGATGCTGCTGAACCATCCGATCAGCGTGGGCTCCGTGCTCGACACGCTCGACAGCCTCGACCAGGACGTCATCATCCAGCAGTTCATCGCGGAGGGCGCGGGCCGCGACTACCGCGCGTTCGTCATCGGCGACCGCGTCGTCGCTGCGATGATGCGGACCGCGGCCGAAGGTGAGTTTCGCTCGAACATCCACCGGGGCGGCCATGGCCGGCTGATCAAGCTTCCGCCGGCGTACGAGCGCGCGGCGATTCGCGCTTCTTCCGTGCTGGGACTCCATCTCGCGGGCGTCGATCTGATGGAAAGCTCCAACGGTCCGATGATTCTCGAGGTGAACAGCTCACCCGGATTCGAAGGAATCGAGCGCGCCACGGGCTTGAACATCGCGGGCATGATCATGAAAGAAATGATCAGGGCAGCGCGAAAGCGAAAAAAAGGCGCTCGCTCGAAGCGTTGAGCGCCAGGGAGCGAAGTCCCTGGCGCCTCGAATCAGGGCCGAAGTTGCGCTGCGACGTCGGCGTCCCGCTTCTTTTGAACGTCTTTGAGCAGGAGAGCCATCGTCGGCGACTCAGTTCCGTAGTAGGTGATCACGAACAAGGGTGGAATAGTTCCACGAAGAACGAGGCCCTCCCAATGAAAATCCTCGCCAAGGACATCATGTAGAACGGATCCTGCGTTCACGAAAGGGATCCTGGAGAGTTTAGGCATCAGAGGGCCGGTCTCGTTGGAGAGGCCGTGCTCATTCAGGCCCGAACCTAGCCCAGTATGGGGGCGATTGGGATCGAGGAGGCGCACATCGACGTGATAGTTGCCTTTGGCGTCCTTGTAGAGGGTGCCATCCGGATTCAATTTGTAGGCGGACCGCGGAGGGGAGTCGGGCCCGGAACCTGGTTCTCCATAGGGAGGCGTATTCTTGGTGTAGGGGTCGCCTTCAGAGGGGCCCGGATTGAGCGGGTGTTCGGTAATCTTCTCGTAGCCGGTCTTGATGACCACGCTTGTGCCGGCCATGAGCATGGCTCGAAGGACATCTTCCTTACCGCCGCCGCTTGCCGCAGCCGCCACGCCTGCAATCGCGCCTTGGGCGATGGTCTGGGCGGCCACTGCCGTCGCGGTCGAAGTCCCGATGCCTGATGCCGCGCTGGACGCCGCACTGGTTGCACCGGCGATCAGGCCGGCTTTTAGCGCCAGAGCGGGATCTTTAGTCGCGTTGTAGGTGTACCAAGAAGCATAGGCCGCGGCGCCATAGGGCCCAGCGTAGTAGGAGACCACAGCCTCACCCACCACGTGGATGATCAAGCTCTTCTGCGAGGCCACGAAGAAATTGACCTCATCATTATGGAAGCGATCGATCCCGAGATGGGCCACCGCATCGGCCCACTTGCCTTCAAAAGCGCGCTGGGAGAAATTCTGGAACTGCTTAGGCTCGTATTCGAGCTGAGCAACGCTGAACTTGTAGAGCGCCTCACCGAGGTCGCCAATGGTCCGAGGGGTATCTTCGATGGTCTTGACCAGGGTGTTGCCGACGTTTTCGATCACTCGGATGTGCTCGTTCTTGATCTGTTCGGCGACCCTCGGCGCTTCACGTTTGAAGTCCTCGAGCGCCTTGTCGGCGGTTTTCTTGGCGTTCGCGGCGACTTGGTCGGCGATTGCCTTAGCTGCCTTCGCGTCTGCCTCGACCTTATCCTCGACCTTGGCCTCGATTTTTTCAACAGCTGCGACGGCTGCTTTTACAGGCGGCGGAGCGACCGGAGCGACTTGGGGAATCACTTCGCTGGCGCCGCCCGTCGCGAGGGCTTTCGCGACTCTCTTTAAACTGAAACCACGTGCATGGGCATCTGGCACTGAGGCGCTGAACAGAAGCATGGCGGCGGCGGCCTGAGCGAGGGCTTTGGCTCGTCCACCCCTACTGACTTGGGCCGCCTGGGCAGCCCCGGAAGTCTGCAGGCTCATCGCGAGTAGCAGACCCATGGCAAACGCCTTCTGAACAGATAACTTGTTTTGCATATCCAAATACCTCTTGTTCCAGGCTACTTAACAGATATAATGCAGCGTGTCAAATATTTACCAAAAGATGCACTTACATAGCTGCCGTTTAAAAACACGGCTTCACAGGGGCTGAAAAATCATTGCCGACGGCCGCGGGGAGCCCTTCCTTGGACCTGAGCGCGGGCGAAGCGGTGACCCTCGCGCCTTCGACGCTCGGCTTGACCTGGCCACGGTAGACGGTTTGGGAGCGCGCTCAGCGCGAGGCGAGCTTCGCGTAGCGCGTACGGGCCATGCGGCGAGTTTTTGGCGGGGCGGACTTGCGGTAATCGTCAATAGTCAAACAGCCGTAGATTTTCTTCACGAGCATGCAGTGGACCTGAAGCCCCAACTCCTCGGCAATCGCAGGCTCCCAAGCT
>JAYVOO010000628.1:0-3039 GCA_043757905.1 Oligoflexia bacterium | reverse complement strand
CTTCGCGGTTGATTCTTTTTTTACGGTTCGGAAAATTAGGGGGTTGATTCGATGTCGATCGTTACGCGTTCCTTTCTCGCTTCGTCCGTTCTTATCGCGCTTGCAGGCTTCTCCGGCTGCTCCCAGACAGGTGCGGGCAATACGCCGGTCGTGACTGGCCCGCCCAAGACGGATATCGTCCGCGAGACCGAATCGGTCGCTCCGGGTGCCGGCACAGTCAACGCGGTCAGCGTGACTTTCAAGGTCGATAAAGCCTTGATCCTCTCCACTGAATTCCTCTACGGCGCCGACCTTCAGTACTCTTCGCAGTACGACGCCACCTACGACCTTTATAACCAAAGCCTCGCGATCGGCCATATTCCGGCCCGCTTCCGCATCGCGGGCGAAGAGCTTCAGCTTGTCGCCGACAACAAGCGCCTCTACCCAAGCGAAGTCAATCACCCCGAGCAACTCCTCTCCCGCTTCCAAATCGTCACTCAGACAGAGACCGAACTGACTGTCTCGACGGCGCGCTCGGGCGTGTTCCTCGGCGAGATCTTCGAGGGCACGCGCAACTACGTGGCCGGCGGCCTCTCGAACCCGGTCGGCGTCCCACCACGCGACACCTGGGTGCGTTCCCTAGACTTCGCGTCGGAAGGCAACTACATCCTCCAGCAGACGAGCGTGATGCTCACGGACGGCGTGATCGGCGAGTTCATGGAGTCGATCTTCCCGCGCAAGAACATCGAGGCCGGCTCGCAGTTCGAGAAGTTCATCCTCGATCCCGATCACCCGACCGGCGGCGACGGCGACCTCGCCCGCTGGCTGCTTCTTCCCGGTGAGACCGTCCGCGACGGCGAAGCCAAGCTCACCTATGCCCAGCATTTCGACATCTCCGGCGGCAAGACGATCGACTGGTACACCACCCGCAACATCCCCGACGAATACCTCTCCGCGATCAAGGAGGCCGTCGAAGGCTGGAATCGCTATTTCCGCAGCTTCAAGGGGATCAATCGCGACGTCGTCCTCTTCAAGGGACGCCTGCCCGAGGAGTTCAACCTGGGCGACCCGCGCTTCAACGTGATCAACTGGGACAATCGCCGCGTCGCCGGCGCAGCTTATGAGTCGCAGGCCACGGATCCCCAAAGCGGCGTGCAAAGCCACAGCTTGATCTACATGCCGGCCGCCTGGCTTCAGATCGGCGAGGATTATTGGGCCAAGGGCCAGTCCAGCGATTCAGACAGCAAGCTCGCGCGCTCGGGCGCCCTGGCTTCGGCCCGCGTCGCCTGCCTGCGGGACCTCAAATCCGCAAGTTCGCTTCTCGCTTCCGGCAAGCTCGCGAAAAGCGACATCGCCACCTTCTCGAGGCAGCTGCTGAAGCAAACGCTCTTCCACGAAGTCGGGCACGCGCTGGGCTTCGCGCATAACTTCAAGGGCTCGCTCAGCTACGATCGCAAGGACCCGAACTCGTTTTCGACCTCGATCATGGACTACAATGACTTCGAGATCGAGCGCGCGGCGTTCTCGGCTCCTGACTCGGCCGACGGCCCCCTCCTCGAATACGACCGCCAAGTGCTGAGCGCGATCTACAACAAGAAGCAGGACATCGCGGCCACCGATCCTGTCCTTCCCGCCTGCAACGACGCGATCGCCGACAACGAAGCCGGCGGAGTCGATCCCTTCTGCGTGCGCTACGACATCGAGAAGGACCCGACCGCCTCGATCCAGACTGCGCTTGACCGCGTGAACCAGGAGCAGGTGGCTGGCGACGTGACGCTTTCTCAAGCCCTCCGTAAAGTGCCCGCGCTCGTGCTCACGCCCGACGCGCTCTCAGGCGTCAAGACGCAGGAAGACCTCGAGGCGCTGGGTGACAAGTTCGCCCGTGCCGCTTACGGCAGCCTGAATTACTTCGTCAACGCAGGCAAGGCGTCGATTCGCCGGGTCGTGCTGACGAACGTACGTGCTCTGCTCGTTTACGCGGACGGCGCGCTGCCGGAAGGCGTGGACGCAATGGGGCTCCGCGAACGCGAGTTCGCCGGCATCCAAGCCGCGCTTGCACTCAAGCAGCTTCCCGCTCCCGTCCTGACCGCGATCACCGAAGCCGAAAGCTCGGCCATCTCGGCCTTGGGTGGCACTCCCTTCCTGCTCTCCCTCGACGCGACGAAGGCGCAGACTGCTCTCTCCGACCTTACGAAACGCATCGACAAAAAGCTGCAGGGCTTCGCGGCCGACGCTACGACTGGGTTATCCCGACTCCACGGCGCAGTTCTGGCCTCGCTCACGCGGTTCGCGGGAGTCTCTTACTTCTTCGACGGCACGAACGCCGCGGCGACAACCGACTACGAGAAGGCTTTGATTGGCATCTTGGCTGACGCCACGGTGAACACCCAGAGCTTCAACGAATCCGAACGGACCTTCGCGGCCTCCGCGCTCGTCACCTACAAGGGGCGCATTGCCGGGGATCCCGCGATCCAGGCCGCCTTCAAGTCGGTGAACACCGAAGCGGTTTCCGCCACGACCAACGCCGCCCGCGACCTCGCGGAATCGCTGCTTGCGATCTTAGCGCCAGCCGTCAAGTAAAAAGGTGTCCGCCACCTTTTGGTAGCGCTCCCGCGTTAACTGGAGTGGCGGACTTCATTCTTATCTACCAACCGCCGACTTAGGGGTTGTTTCAGTACCCTTCGCGGCCCTGGCCGCTTTACGAGCCTCCGCTTGGGCGTTCCGGCGCTCGACGCTATCCTTCCACCAGCGCTTGGGTGATGCGTTGTGTTTGACTGAGCTCCATACGGCTTTGCTCAGCACTTCAAAGGGTCCGGTCAAGAGCAGTGGAGTGAGTTCCGAGAACGGGATTCCGGCGACGAGCTGAGTGACTGCCCCGAAGAGAGGCTCCTGAGCGCGCCACATCTGGATTTCGCGCGCGTCGCGCACGAAGGCGAACTGCTTTTCGGTGTCCTGAAGGATGCGCGCCTTCAGCTTGCGGATTCGGTCCAGATTTTTCCAGCTTTCCTTGTTGAAGAGGCCGGTAATCAGCCACTTCGAGGAGTAGTTTTCGGCGTCGAC
>JAYVOO010000627.1:0-3043 GCA_043757905.1 Oligoflexia bacterium | reverse complement strand
GATGTGGAAGACGCCGCTCTTCTTCATGAGGGGCGCGATATCGCGGAGGATCTCCTCGGTCACGAAGCGGTTCTTCCAGTGGGCTTTCTTCGGCCACGGATCTGGAAAGAAGAGATAGAGGAAGTCGATCTCGCCGGGTCCGAACGCGTATTTCAGGCGGCTCGCGTGCGCGCGGAAGAAGAGCAGGTTCTCGAGCCCGCGCTTGGCGACCTTCTCGCCCGCTCGGTGGATCGCCTTGATCTTGTAGTCGATGCCGATGAACGCCGCCTTCGGGTCGCGCGCGGCCCATTCGACCGTCACGTGCCCGGCATTGCAGCCGATCTCGACATGCAGAGGTCCTTTTTGGGGCTTCGGGAACTGCTTGAGCCACGCGCCCTGATGCGACTCCGTTTCGCCGTCGCTGAAGACCAGGCCCGCGAGCGCGCCCATCTTCTTCCAATAAGGATTGCGCGAGGCGGGGTAGCGGTAGTCCGGGTGATTCAGCGGAACTCGTGAGGGCGAAGCGATCATAAGGCGGTGTTCATAGCCAAGCCGCACCGGGATATCAAGAAACTTACGTGACTTACTGGAGGAGTTTCAGCACTTGCGAAGGCGTCTGGGACGCCTGCGCCAGGACCGAGATGTTCGCCTGCGTGAGGATGTTGTTTTTCGCGAGGTTCGCCGTTTCTTCGGCCATATCCGTATCGCGGATGCGGCTATTGGCTTCGGCCAGGTTCTCGGTGTAGATCATCATGTTGTTGATTGTTGACTGCAGGCGGTTCTGAAGGGCGCCCATCGTGGAGCGGTTGTCGTTGACCTTGCTGATGGCGGCGTCGATCATTTCGAGATTGTTCTGCGAGGATTCCTTTGAGAGGGCGCTCATCCGGTCAAGCCCGAGGGCATTGACGGTGGAATTCTGCGCGGCCGAGTCGAAGGTGAGGCGGTCTTTCGTCGGATCGTTGAAGATGCCGACCTGGATCTCGAGGTTGGGGCCGGTGCCGCTCAGTAGCTTGGTGCCATTGTATTCGGTCGAGGCGGCAATGCGGTCGATTTCCCCGCGCAGCGCCTGCACTTCCTTATCGACGAAGCCGCGCTCGGTGTCGCCGATCGTGTCGGAAGCGGACTGGATTGAAAGTTCCCGGAGTCGCGTCAGGATGTTGCCGACTTCGTTCAAGGCGCCTTCACCGACCTGGACCAGGCTAATGCCGTCCTGGGCGTTGCGGGTTGCCTGTTTCATGCTGCGGATATGGGATTTCAGTTTCTCGCTGATCGCGAGGCCGGCGGCATCGTCTCCCGCACGGTTGATGCGCGTCCCGGAAGCCAGTCGCTCCAGCGTTTTCCCCTGTTCCAGATGATTGGTATTGAGAAAGCGTTGAGCGGAGAGAGCACCGACGTTAGTTGCGATTCTTAAGCCCATATGTTCAGCCTCCTGAGGTCTGACGCTAGTAGGCTCTTCCATGAGGGTAGACACTGAGAAACCATCCCGGGCAATCATTGCCCAGTGACACACCTATCGGAGCCACGGGCGCGAACTTGAGAAATCCGGAAAGATAACGAAGACTTATACCTGATTCAAAAAGTCGGACTTTAGTCTGACTAATCGAGTTTGGTAATGGGAAGTATTTTCCGCCTTACTTACCAAGTACTCGGCCGATTCTGCCGATGCGCTCTCTAGATGAGTGAACGCGCGCTTCAGAACTTCCGCCGAGGATTGACAGGTCTTTCATTAGTTCTGTGTCTAACCGGGGCGAGCCGTTGCAGCTCCGACGCCTCCGATCCCCAAGCTTGCGTTCAGTTGGGCCTCGAGCAGTTCGAACGCCTGGAGTCCGCGCGCAACGCGCTCGATCCCTGGCACCAGGAGCTGGTGGCCGCCCGCCAGAGCCGGGGGCTTGCCTCGATCGAAACTCCCGCATCCCAGAAGCTCGTGCCTGAACCTTACCTTTCGGGTTACGACCGCGACGGCTGGGCCGAGTGGGCGCGCGTCCGGCTGAAAGAGGTCGAGAACACGATCGATGCCGTCCCCGTTCATGATCGCTACCTTCCGGCTCGCGCCGCACTTACGGAACTCGCGAAGGAGATCGTCGAGTTCCATGCTTACGTGGAGCGCGGCCGCGTATCGCGAATGATTCGCTTGCTCGATCAGATGAAGGAAACTAGCCAGCGTGCGACCGAGCTCGCTTGTTCCCCGCGAATCGCCAATAGCCGCTAACGCGCGCACTTTACCCTTTTCACGACTTTTTCCCGTGTTACGAAGAGGGATGCGTGAAAAACTCGTCTGCCGCTGCGGCTATTCCAATCAAACGAAACTCGTCCGTTCCGGCGGCCGCAAGTCCTTCCTGATTCAGGGATCGAAGCCGCACTACGCGCCGGACTTGCCTTTCCGCACGGAGCATATCTTACTCGACGTCACGCTCGATCCTAGAGTCAAGAAAGTCGCGGGGACGGTCACACATCGGTTGAAAGTCGTTTCGCCCGGGCAGAAGGCGATCGTGCTGGATCAGATTGGCCTCGAAATCGAGGAGACAAAAGTTGGCGGCGAGAGCGTGAAGTTCCAGGTCGAAGGCGAGAAGCTCCGCGTGCTGCTCACGCGCGAACCCGCTCCCGGCGATTCGCTCGAGCTGACGGTCAAATACAAAGTCGAGAACCCGCGGCGCGGTCTTTACTTCACAGGCCCGGATGACGCCTATCCGGACAAGCCTTACCAGGTCTGGTCGCAGGGCCAGGACGAAGACAACCATTTCTGGTTCCCGGCGTTCGACTATCCCAACATGAAGGCGACCTCCGAGATCATCGCAACCGTGCCGAAAGGTTACACCGCAGTCGCCAACGGCGCGCTGCTTTCGAAGACGGAAACTGCAAGCTCAAGCGAGCAAGGCGCGCAGACGAGATTCCACTACAATCTAGGCACCCCTCACGTCACCTATCTCATTGCTCTGGCGGTAGCGGAGTTCACTGAGTGGTCCGATCAAGGCCCGCGCGGCCTGCCGATCCAGTACTTCGTGGCACCCGGGCGCGAAGAGGACGGCAAGCGCGCGTTCTCCAACACGCCCAAGATGATCGAGGC
>JAYVOO010000626.1:0-3045 GCA_043757905.1 Oligoflexia bacterium | reverse complement strand
CTGCCTTCCGATCCTCCAGCGAGTGAGTGTTTCGAGTGCGACGCGCATGGATTACTTGGTGACCTGTACGGTCTTCTGGCTCGAGAGCGAGACCGTCTTGGTTCCAAGCGGGAACTTGACGATGACGTTTTCATAGAGCGCTGAGGTCGGCCCGCCCGCGCCGTCCGCGTAGAGCGCGGTCGAGAAAGTCACGGTGACCTTCAACTTATTCTGATTGGCGTAGAGCGCGGACTTGAGCTCGCCCAACAGCTTGCAGATGTTGGCGTCGCCGCCGAAGCGCCAGCTGAGGAAGTCGGTGTGCTCGAGCAGGCCGGGAGCGGATTCGGGCGTGGCCTTCAGGCGAAGCACGTCGCGCTCCTGGTCAGTGTAGCCGGTGTTGACCAGCTCCTTCTTGCAGGTGACGGAAGCGGGCTGGATCTCGAGCTCGTAGTCGGCCTGCGTGCCGTCGACGGAGCCCGCATAGGCGGAAGCCGAGACGAGACTCAGAGTCCCGAGCAGCATTGCGATCTTGGATTTCGTTTTGAACATGGAAGTAGCCCTCCTTTAGAGCTGCACGGAGAGTACACCGGGAGGGTCATAGGGACGAATAACAAGGGTGGATCGGAGTCATAAGCGGGAACTATGGATAAGGGCGGCGCCCGGTTTCCCGGAGCGCCGCCCTTTTCTCCAGACGGTGACTAGCCATCCTCAAGAAGAAGGTTCGCAGGTCACTTCTTCCTGGCGGCTTTGCTGGCTTTCACGATCCGGGCGACTTCGGTGGTGGGCAGGCCCTGGAAGGATCCCAGGTTGGCGCCCGCGAAGAGGTCACCGATGTTGACCTTGCCCTGTTTCACCAGGTAGGCCATGCCGATTCGGAAAAGAAGGTCTTGGAGGTTTCCGCCCTGGATGCCGCCCTGGAAGAGCGCGCTCAGGTCAGCGGCATTGGAGATGCCCAGGGTGCTCAGCCACTTCGAGTATTTCTCATTGTGACTGACGTAATCATATGCCAGGCCGAAGAGCGCGGAGTGGTCGCCCGCGCCGTTCAACAGATTCAGGATATCGCTGAAGTCCTTCACGCCCAGTTGATCCAGGACGGCCTGGATTTTCGGGTTCTGGGCTGCGTAGTTCGTGATCGCGTATGAAATGATGTTGCCTAAATTGGCGCCGCTCTTGTCGCCGCTCAGAAGTTTCTTGAGATCCTCGGCGCTGTTGATGCCGAGTGCGGTCAGGACGACGCCGATCTTTGGATCGGCCTTCCCGTAGAGGATCGCGAGGTTCAGTGCGGTATCCAGTAGCGCGTTGCTCTGATCCGCTCCGGTGGCTGGCTTGCCGAACGCGAAGGCGGAGGTCGAGGCGAAAGAGAGGGTCATCAATCCGGCGATTCCGAGGACAGCGAGTTTTTTCATTTTAAGTCTCCTTGTCGGTTGGCGGTTCGGGCGAAAGTTTTGAGGCCGGTTTGCCTCGGCGTGATTTCAGACTAACGAACTCAAGTTTTAATCTCTAGTTGTAAGTTTAGTTTAATTAAATGTGAGAAGTTAAATTAACTTTTTTGGAAGCGTGGCGGGCTTGTTTGAAAACTGTTGTGATTCTAAATGGATAGGGCCGTATAAATTTAAAGGGTGCATGACGCGAAATAGTTGCGCCCTGACGGAAGCTCTTGAAACTGTCAGCGATCCTTAGGCCGGAAGCACCGGCTACTCAGTAGGAAGTGAGGTCCAGCTGGTCGAGTTCCGCGGCCTCGGTGCCGTTCGGCGAATGCAGGAATGCGCGGAAATAGAAGGTTCCAGCGCCGCTGAACGTAGGAATGTTCGTATTGATCGTGGCGGAGTCGCTCGTCTCAGTGTAGTTCGCGGTGGCGTTGGCAGCCGTCCACGCGCCTGCCGTGTAGTAGAACCAGCTCGTTCCGTTGCGCGAGATCTGATAGCGGAGGTTTCCAGCGTTAGCCCCGCCGAGCGTCTGGGAGAAGGCCAGGAGGCTCGTGTAGCTCGCGCCCGACGTGTTCAGGATGGTCGGGTTGGCGTTGGAATAGTGGTCGGCGCCGACCACGAATTTGGTCAGGCGCGGGCTCAGTGTCGTGACCGGGCTGAGGAAGTACGCGCGGTACTGGAACCACTGGTTGTTGGGGACGGAGCTCAGCGCGATCGAGGGCAACCCGATCCCTGAGCTGCTCTCGGCGGAATAATAGGCCGTGGTCACGCCACCCGGGCCAGCGTAGCTCTCGCCCGCGCAAGCCGCGTCGTTGCAGGAACGCACCTGGTATTTGATCTGTTGGAGCCCTCGTTGGGCATGGCTGAAGATCTCCGCGCCGGAAAGCGCGGATGAGTAGGTGGCGACTTCGTCGAGACTGCCTTGGAAGTAGGCTCCCGCTGTCTGGTAGCGACCCAGCCAGCTGTTCGTGATCGTCGCGGTAGTGGCGCCGGAGACAGCGCTCGTTGCGACGGATACGCCGTCGATGTAGAGGATCTTGCTGCCCGCGGTCCATGTGGCGGCGACATGGTGCCAGATACCCGAGCCCCAGATCAGGTCCGTGGGAGTGGTGAGGTTGTTGAACGAGCCGGTATCGTTGTCGAACGAGATCTTGTTGTTCGTGCGACGGATCCGGAAGGCCGAGGCCGTGGCCGATGACTCGTCGTAGATGCCCTGGTCTCCAGCGAGCGAGTTGACGGACGAGGATACCCAAAACTCGACCGTGCCCTGAGCATTCGTGCCGACCAACGAACTGGTCTTGAGCTGGATGTAATCGTCTGTGCCGTCTAGGCTTACGGCCTGATTGAACTTGCCCGCCGCGTAAGCCATTCCGGTGCCGCCTGCGTTCTTGCTAGTGACGGTGTTGCCCGCGCCCGAGCTGTCGGTCAGGGTTATGTTATTCGCCAGGCTGCCGGCGGTGCCGTTCAGGTGAAGTAGCAGCGTATTGCCGGTCATTGTCACATTGCCTGCGGCATAGGCGCTCTCGGTGGCCCCGCTATCCGGCAGTTCCTTGAAGGACGGGAAGGTCGTCGTGGGGGCAAGCGTCGTCCAGGGCACTGCCGAGAGCCCATTGATGATGCGCGACTCGAACGACCCGTA
>JAYVOO010000625.1:0-3045 GCA_043757905.1 Oligoflexia bacterium | reverse complement strand
GTTCGGATAAATTCCGCCGCGATTCTTCGAATCGCGACAGAATTTAATTATGGCGGGGACACGGTGCCGATTCCCATGGGGGCGGCAAACATTCGCGCGAAGAGGGGGTTCACCGGCGGCTGCTCGAACCGCTGGACTATATTCCACCGATTGAGTATGAAACGGCGTTCTACAATGCTCAAGCAACCCAGAGTGCGGTTGCTTGACTCAAACCAGCGAGCCTCCGGACTTTCCGGGCGGTTCAGTGGGCTATACTCACGACATTGCTTCATTTGATGGGGCCACTTTTGGGCTTGGCGGTTCTATTACGAAAACATTTTTGCCGAGTGAATTTTCGGGCTCCTACGGAGGGAACCCGTGGTCCGGAAAAGTCTTCTTGCAGCTCAAGGGGATGAGGATGTGGGGAATGTAAACGATGGGGCGCAGATCAGAAACTGAGTGCTCGAAAACGAAACATCGCTCCTAATTTCAAAATTCCCCAGCCGCCGACGAAAGCACCCAAGCTCCAAAGCGCAAAGGTCTCCACATCTGCCCTTCCGCCTCCCAGCATGAGGGCGGCGAAAGAGATAGCCGTGAGAAGAGGAAAATAGGCATAACCAAAGCTATTGGCCCGCTTGATTTCCTCAGGCTTTAGCAAGAAAGCCGTCAAAAGACTGCTGAGCCCCAGAAAGGTCGCTCCACAAAAGAGTGCGCACCAAGCTGGGCCCAAAGTCATGTAAACCGCCATCAGCCCATCCCCGCGGCTCAAAAATCCAATCCCAAACTGCGGACAAAAAATTAGAGAAATCACCGCGACGACGGCGTGAATGGCGAGGCCCTTTGCAAAGATTCTCTGCAACGAAGGATTGAGCTCGGATCGGACAAACGAGAGCAGTTGTTGCGAGACAGAGCTGGGGACTTGTCCGGAGGAAGCGGTGAACTTCCTGAACTCAGCCATCCATTCCTTTTCTGAAAGGTTTTCCTTATTCATGACCGATTGCCTTTCCCAGTCTTTTTCTCTGTGAGCGAACCGCGCAACCTACCCAACAAGCGGCTTACCTGCTTCCTGGCTGTGGAAGAAGTAGTGCCGAGCTTCTTGGAAATTTGTTCGAAGGAAAGCCCTTCTTGAAACCTAAGCGTGATTAAATCTCTCTGAGCAGGAGTTAGGCCTTGCATCGCATTGCCTAACAAAACTGCTTCCTCTGCTTCAGCCGAGTTATTGGAGCTCTCATCGGCTAACTGAAACTTTTCAAGCTCCACAGGGATAGGCTTTTTCTTTCTAAGAAAATCCACCTGAAGATTTCTTACGATGGTGAAAAGCCAAGGCAGAAAAGGAAGACTCGAATCATAACGATTGCGCGACTGATGCAATCTCAAGAAAGTCTGTTGAATGAGGTCATCCACTTCAGCCAAATCGGCCATCCGACTTCGGAGGTAACCGTGAACGCGCCCAGAGTGCCTTTCAAAAAGCACTTCAAAGGCTCGGTATTCCCCTTTCTGATAGAGCGTCATAAGAGCTTCATCAGTCTGCGAAGTCAGCTCAAAGATAGCCGTCTCCTTGCCTTACGGTACGGATGATCCGAAACAATGTGACCCATTTGAACTAAAATAGTTGTGATCACATAAATAACTGACTTTACTAACAAAGTCACCATACGGCGAAAGAACGCCGGTTTCGCGGTCACATCTGCGCATCCCGCTCGTATTAGTTACCAAGAGGGAGGCCTTGCGCCTACGGCCCTCGGTAACAGGAACGTGGTTCGTATATGAAAAGAGCAGCCTCCAACTTATCGCTTCTGATTCTTCTGCTCGGCAGTTTTGCTTATGCCGGCCCAATAGGATTTCAAAATTCCTGGGCAACCATGGGTTATGCGCAGCCGGACATGATGGATTTTCAAGTGTCCTATTCTTTTACCCACAAGTTTGGGCTTGGGGTTGATTACGGACACGACACGATGGAAGGCCCGGAGCGAAACTGGGCCATCGCCAGGCTTAACTACCTTTTGAAAAGATGGAACGGGCCCGACTACCAAGGAAACATTTATCTTTCCGCTGGTGGAGGCGTCGGAACAAAAACAAACGTAACGCGGCCTGCGATTTTTGGCGCGGTAGAAGCCGACTACGAAACGCGGGAAATCTATTTTTCCGGTAAAGCCTCTGTCACGGCCGCAAAAGATTTCCAAACCTTTTCTTATTATCAGCTTCGCGCCGGTGTCGCCCCCTACAAGGCTGATTTCGAAGGTTTTCATAGTTGGATCATCTTGCAGAGCCAGTACTTCCCCAATGCTGCGAGCGACCGGCTCAGAGTCGGGCCCTTATTGCGATTTTTCTACCGTAACGTTCTTTGGGAAGTTGGCGTTACGACAAAAAGCAGTTGGATCTTTAACTTCATGATTCATTTTTAAGAGCTAAGGAGTGTTTATGAAACGTAACAAACTAGCCGCATTGCTTCTCGTCGCCGCCCTCATCGGATCGGAGTCGGCTATGGCGAAGATGATTACAGTCACCGTGAATGGAATGGTCTGTTCGTTCTGCGCCCAAGGCATTACTAAAAAGTTCAAGGCCGAAGCGGCCGTCAAAGACGTAAAAGTTGATCTGGATAATAAGGTCGTAAAGCTTGAGACCAAGGACGGCCAGGACCTGAATGACAAGGTGATTACCGAAGGTATTACGGATTCGGGTTTTAATATCGTCTCCATTACTCGGGAGTAACGCGTGAAAAAGATCGTTTCATTCTTTGCGCTAGCCGGATCGCTTGGCACCCTCGTGTGCTGCTTCTTGCCCGCTGTTTTCGTGACCCTCGGACTTGGGGCTTCGTTTGCTGGTCTTGTTGGGACTTTCCCTCAACTCGTCTGGCTCAGTGAGCACAAGGTTATTGTCTTTGGTGGCGCGGCGCTTTTGATTGCTTTAGCGGGTTATATGAACTGGCGAGTGCGTAACACCGCGTGCCCCATTGACCCGAAGCTTGCTGAAGCCTGTAAATCAGGACGCAATTGGTCGAAAGTCGCCTTCGTTGGTGCCGCTGTGGTTTTCTCCTGCGGCTTCTTATTCGCCTTCGTCTTACCT
>JAYVOO010000624.1:0-3055 GCA_043757905.1 Oligoflexia bacterium | reverse complement strand
GACTTGCCGCAGCCGCTTTCCCCGACCAGCCCCAGCGTCTCGCCGCGCTTGATGTCGAACGAGACGTCGGAGACGGCTTTGACACTGGCGATCTCGCGCGAGAGCAACCCTCCGCGGATCGGGAAACGCTTCACTAGATTCCGTACCGAGATCAGAGGCCCGCCGCTGGCCTGCGTTTCGTTCATATATCCCTCACGCAGCGGATCGCGTGCGGCAGATCCGGATTCTCGGAATTGGGCGCGATCACGCGCAGGTCAGGTTCGGCTCGGCGGCACTCGTCGATCACGTAAGTACAGCGGTCTTGGAAGCGGCAGCCCTTGGGAAGATGAAGCATGTTCGGCACGATCCCCGGAATCGTCTCCAGACGCTTCTTCTTCACCTGCCCGGCTAGATCCCTCGTAAGAGACGGGATGCTGTTCAAAAGCCCGCGCGTGTAAGGCATCTTAGGGTTCTTGAAGATCTCATGGACCTTGCCCTGTTCCACCACCCGGCCCGCGTACATGACGACGACCTCGTCGGCCGTCTCGGCGACGACACCCAGGTCATGGGTGATCAGGATCAGGCCCATGCCGACCTTCTGCTGAAGGTCCCTCAGAAGGTCGAGGATTTGCGCCTGAATCGTCACATCCAGAGCGGTCGTCGGCTCGTCGGCGATCAGGATATTCGGGTTGCAGGACAAAGCCATCGCGATCATCACCCTTTGGCGCATTCCTCCAGAGAGCTGATGCGGATATTCATCGATGCGTTTCTCGGGCGAGGGCATGCCGACCAGCTTCAGCATGTCGATTGCCTTTTCACGCACCGCGCTCTTCGCGAGGTCTTGGTGGAGCGCGATCGCCTCGCAGATCTGGTTGCCGATCGTGAATACGGGATTCAGGGACGTCATCGGCTCCTGGAAGATCATCGAGATCTCATTGCCGCGGATCTTCCGCATCTCGTCGACCGAGAGCTTCAAGAGATCCCTGCCGCCTGGGATATCGTGATAAAGAATCTCGCCGCCGACCGTGCGGCCCGGAGGCGACTGGATGAGGCGCATGATCGAAAGACTCGTGACGCTTTTCCCGCAGCCCGATTCGCCAACGATCCCGAGCGTCTTGCCCTTGTAGACGTTGAAGCTCACGTCGTCGACGGCGCGGATCTCGCCTTCCTCAGTGAAGAAGGAGGTCTTCAGATTTTTGACCTCGAGGACTTTTTCGTTCGCCATCGGTTTTAGCGCCTTCTCATTTCAGCTTTGGGTCGAGGGCGTCGCGAAGCGCGTCGCCCAGTATATTGAATGCCAGAATCACGAAGAACATTGCAACCGTGGCACCGGCCAGCTGCCACCAAACGCCTCGAGTGAGCTCGAGCTTGGCATCATCGATCATCACGCCCCAACTGGGCTGCCCCTGGACGCCTAGACCCAGGAACGAAAGCACCACTTCCGACTTGATGGCAGAGATGAATTGGATCGAGAGGCTGATGATCATGAAGTGCGAGACGTTCGGCAGGATGTGTTTGAAGATCCGCGACAGGTGGCTCGCTCCCAGGCTTTCCGCCGCGATCACGTACTCGCGCGACTTGTGCTTGATGAATTCGCCGCGTATCACGCGCGCAAGCCCCACCCAGGCTGTCACGCCCAGGGCGATGTAGATCGCGCTCAGGCCCTTGCCCAGCACGAAGGTGATCGCGATCAGGAGCATGATGTTCGGGATCGACGAAAGCGTTGTATAGAACCAGACAACGAGATCGTCCACCCAGCCGCCGAAGTAGCCCGCGATCGCGCCTAAGGTCACGCCGATCGGAATGCTGATGATTGACGAGACGAGCCCCACGCTCATCGCGACGCGCGTGCCGTGCAGCACTTTATAGAAGACACTTCGGCCGAAGATGTCGGTGCCGAGCCAGAGCTCGACCTTGTCAAACGAGGGCGGGGCGTAGGCGGGCCCGACGGTCGCGTCCCAGGGGGTCGCGATCAGTCCTAGCTTGGTCAGGATCGCGACGGCCGCGTAAATCACGATGATGAAAAAGCAGAGCATTGCGAAACGGTCGCGCTTCACTCGGACGAGTGCGTCGGCCCAGAGGCTTCGGCCTGGCGGCATCGCGGGCCCGCCACCGCTATGGGGATGTCTCGCGGCCGCCTCTTCGAGATCGGTGGATGTCATTTCAGGCTCACTCTCGGGTCGACGACCGTGTAGAGCACGTCGGTGAGCAGGTTTCCGAAGATGAAGAGGAGCGCCTGGAGAGTCGTCATCGCCTTGATCACCGGAAAGTCGCTGTTATGGATCGCATCGATCGTGATCGAGCCCAGTCCCGGGATCCCGAAAAAGCTCTCGAGCAGGAAAGCGCCTAGGATCAGGAGCGGGATCTCAACCACGATGTTCGTCAGGATCGGTACCATCGAGTTCTTGAGTACGTGTTTCAGGTAGATTTTCTGCTCGCTCAAGCCCTTTGCCCGCGCGGTGCGGATATAATCCTGGGAAGTCTCTTCCAAGATCGCGGTCCGGTAGAAACGGACTTCGTAACCCAGGCTGACCACCACCCAGATGAGCGCGGGAAGCGATACGTAGACGAGCCAATCGGGAAACGCCCACTCGAAGCCCGAGATCGGGAACCATCCCATCTTGTAAGCCAGGAAGTACTGGCCGAATAGGATGTAGGCGAGCATCGGCAGGCTCATCCCGAAGACACAGAAGACAACGGCGAGCTTATCGATCCATTTGCCTCGGAAATATGCCACGACTAGCGCAATTCCGATCGATAGGATCGTCGTAAGCAGGAACGCCGGCACCGCCAGCGCGAGGGAAGGCCCGATCCCGTTCAGGATCATCTTGTTGATCGGCTGTTTGGTCGAGTAGCTTCGCCCGTAATCGAAGGTCGCCACCTGCTTCAGGTAATGGAAAAACTGCTCGTGCTTCGGAAGATCGAATCCGTACTCGTGCCGGACCTCGTCGATCTGCTGCTGGTTGGCGTGGCGGCCGAGCATCTGGTAGGTCGGGTCGCCGCCCACCATGTTGAAGAGCACGAAGATGATCAGCGCGACGCCGAAGATCGTTGGGATCGTGTTGAGTATCTTTCG
>JAYVOO010000623.1:0-3056 GCA_043757905.1 Oligoflexia bacterium | reverse complement strand
GCAGTAGCAGGCCAGGCGATTGTTTGGCCAGGCTTTCGAGCACCTGGTATTCAGGGCTCGGGGCGTCGGGCTTCGAACCGATCCGGTGCGCTTCGTCCACGATCACCATATCCCACTGCGCGCTGAGAAGCCCCTCGACGACCGTCGGATCATTGAGCGCGTCGGTGCCTAGGATCAAGCGCTCCTGCTCGCGGAAGTCTTCGGCAGTCATGGACTCCTCGCTCTGGGAGGAAGGCACCCAGAAGGAAAGATTAAAGCGTCTGAGCAACTCGACGAACCACTGGTTGACCAAAGACGGCGGCACGAGCACCAGGACGCGTCTCGCCCGTCCGCTCACGACCAGACGATGCAGGATCCATCCCGCTTCGATTGTTTTTCCAAGGCCCACTTCGTCAGCGAGAAGCGCGCGAGGCAGAGCCCGGCCGGCGACTTGGTCGACGACATAGAGCTGATGCGGGAGCAGGCGCGCGCGCGGCCCGATCATCCCGCGGCTGGGAGACGCGGATTGGCGGGACGCCAAGATCAGAGTGCGCTGGCGCAGGATGAAGGACTCGAGCGGATCCCAATGGCCCGCGAGAAAACGCTGCAAAGGCCGATGGAGCCTGAGCTTGGGCGAAAGCGCGGTCTCGCACAGCTCTTTGCCTTCGCCCGTGTAGAAGATCACTCCGCCCTGCTCTTCGACTCGCTCGACCTTGAAGCGCGTCCCGTCCGCGCCTTGCACGACGTCGCCCGGCGGGAATTCAAGGCGCTTCAGGGGCGCGGTGCGCCGGCCGTAGCGGCGGGTCTCGCCGACGAGCGGAAATTCGAGAGTGACCGTCGACGTGTCGGACCCGCGGACGAAACCCACGCCGAGCTCGGGCTCAGCCTCACTGCTCCAGCACTGACCGACGGTGAAAACGGAAATCGCGCTCATAGCCTCAGAGTTAACTCGAAACCGCCCGAGTTACCACTGTAAGGCGAGCGACTTACTTCTTCCGGAGCGACTTTTTCTTGCCGGCCGGACGCTTGGAGGCCTGTTAAAAATCCTGCAGATCCGGCAGGAGCCAGCTACACTAGTGACAGAAGCCAAAGAAGACTGGAGGTCCTATGTGCGTTGCCTGTGCTGAATTCATCAAGGATACCTTGACTCTCAAAGAGTTTCAGAATGCGCTGATCGAGATGACGCGCGAGGATTCCGCCCACCTTCAGGATGTCGAGCGCGCGATGCGCGCAACTTCGGGCGACCCCGACAAGCTCCGCGAAGCGCTCGCCAAGATCTAAAATCCTGGAAACTTCTTTTTGAGCGCGTCCACGGCTTGGCCGCCCGGTGAAGGCGCCTTGCTCTTGATCTCATTCAGCTTGGCCTCGCCCACGGACTTGAACGCCAGCGCCTGCTTCTTGCGCTCATCGACTTGGGATGTGACCTTCCCTTTCACTTCGTTCATGCGCGCGTTCAGCTCGGCTTTGCCTTTGGCGATGTTCGCCTGAATCAGGGCATCGATCTTGGCCCGAGCTTCGGCGATCTTGGCCTGAAGCTGCTTCTGCAGCCCCTGCGCGAGCGCGGAGCCTAGGTTGGAATCGATCGAGAGATCCGGATTCGACCAGCTCCCGGTGAGCCTCGCTTTCATGTCCACGGAAGGAACACCTTTGACCACCTCCCGGAGAGTCGATTCCAGCAGTTTGCTCTCGGCGCTGACCAGATAGTCGACCTGGCGGAACGAGTTAGCGATACCGATGTCGATCGCGTCGCCCTGAAAAGAGCCTTCGAGCTTCGCCGATGCTTGGGCCTTGCTGAAGCCGAACTTAAGGGAGTCGGACTGGCTGAGCATTTGTTCGCCCAAGGGATAGGAACCGACTGAAGCGACGAAACTTTCTTTCGGAATCTCCTTCGAATGGTCCATCTCACCGCGAAAGAGCACGCCGCCAATGTTCTGTTTCGGGAACTCGCCCTTCAGCTGGAGGACGCTCGGTTTGCCAGTCAGCCGCGGGTTCGATGAGACATCGGCGAGCGTGCCGGTGACGTCGCCGCCGAAGGCCGAGTTCGCGCCCGTAGACGAGATCTTGGCGAGCCTGAGCCAGAAGAGCGGATAGGAATTCGGGCGTCCAAACTCGTAATTATGGCCCTTCTCGCGCTCCTGGATGACAAGTTCCTTTTCCTTCTCCGTGTGGGTGGCTTTCTTCTTCGCGGGCATATAGGAGCGCGCCGTATCGATGTAACGCTGGATCTTGCCGACCTTGTCGAGCACGACGCCGCCGAAGAGCTGCATCGCGAGCTTCTTGGGCTCGATCGAAGGGATCTTGAGCTTGGACTCGAGATCTTTGCGGTCCTGCGCGGCCAGATTGTCCACTTCGGCCACAGACTTGCTGAAATTAGACACGTCCTGAACGAGCGCGTTGCCGAGATTAGTTACAGACTCGACCTTGGCGTTTCCGTTCTTGATGATCGCGTTGACGTCATTGACCTTCGTGAGGATCTCGGCCGGATTTGGCGAGCCGTTCACTTGTATGGCCTTCAGCTTCGCTTGAAGCTCAGCGAGATCCTTCTGGCCTGGGATCTGATTCAGGCTCGCCGTCCACTGCTTTTCCTTTTGGTCGAGCTCGGTGCGAAGCTGCGCGATCCGCGCGGCCGACTTGAGCTCGCCCAGGTTCTTGAGTCCGGCGGAAGGGTCAAAGCCCTCGAGAAACTTGCCCAGATCCCCGAGCGAGGTCTTGCCGAGCTCTTCCTTCATCTTACCGATCGCCGCGGAGGCCAACGAGCCTTCTTTCGCGGGAGGAAGCACCTCGCCCGGCGAGCGGCGGTCCGTATGGGTCTCGATACCCGTGATCGAGGCCTCGTCGACGACGACTTTCGCTCGCAGGAGCGCGTCCCAGTGCAGGCCAAAGCGCACATCGGCGATCTCGGCGCGGTTCTTCTTGGGCTCCACCCCGTTCGTAACCTCGATCTTGTGGATCGCGAGTGTCGCCTTCCAGAAGCTCGTGTGAAGCGAATCGATATCCACCTCGGCGCCGTTCGCGTGCGTTCCCACCCATTCCAGGCCTTTTCTCAGATGCGTGTCGAAGAAAAGCGTGAAGTAAAG
>JAYVOO010000622.1:0-3057 GCA_043757905.1 Oligoflexia bacterium | reverse complement strand
ACACGATCCAGCACGCCGCCAAGCATCTGGCTTCGATCGGTAAGCCCACACCGAAGATCGACGCGACCACCACGGTCGCCGTCCACGGTTTCGGCAAGGTCGGCAATATCGCGGCGCTTGAGATCTACCACCTCGGAGCCAAGGTCGTCGCCGTCAGCGATTTCGCGGGCGGACTCTATAATCGCAACGGCCTGAACATCCCGGATGTCATGGCCTACATGGTAAAGAACCGCACGCTCGTTGGATACACGGAAGCGGAGCCGATCAGCAACGAAGATCTCCTCGCACTTCCAGTCGACGTGCTGATTCCGGCCGCGATCGACGGCGTGATCACCGAGCGTAACGTCGGCCAGATCAAAGCCAAAATCATCGCCGAAGGCGCCAACGGCCCGATCAGCGGCGAAGCGATGAAAGTGCTCGAAGACAAGGGCGTCTTCATCATCCCCGACATTCTTTGCAATGCCGGCGGCGTGATTGTCTCCTATTTCGAATGGGTCCAGGGAATCCAGAATTTCTTCTGGAGCGAGAACGAGGTGAATGCAAAACTCGCTCAGGTCATGGAAAGCGCGTTCAAGAAGGTCATAGAGACCCAAGCCCGCTACCGCTGCGGCATGAAGACCGCCGCCATGATCGCGGGCGTCGATCGCCTGAACCGTGCGATGCTGCTTCGTGGCCTGTTTCCGTAAGCGCGTGAAGTTCGGCCTTGCCGCCCTCTTCCTGCTCATTCCTATGATTCTACCTTCCGAGGCGAACGCGTGGGAAAAACATCGGCTGCTGATGCCGCCGATCCTGGAGACTTTGCCTTCGAAAACGAAGGCTGAGCTCGCGGAACGCGTGAAGCCTCCGTGCAAGGAAGACGACTTACAGCTTTACCGCACGCTAGCTCGGGAACTGGAGCTACTTCCGAGCCACGCGATTCCGCCCACCTCGCCGGGCGGCTGCCAAGGGTCCTACAAACTCTCGGGCTACGAGCTTCTCGGCGGAAATGCCATCGATGAACCTGACGGATCTTTCGACGTCGAACTTCCGGAGAGTTACGACCCGGACCAGGAACGCAAATGGATGGGTGGACTCAAGGGCATCACGAGCCAGGGCTTCCGCCACATGTACTTCGGCGGCTGGAAGTGGCTTCATCCGATCGCGACACTGCAAGTGCCCCCGGGCGCGATGGGCAAAGCGCCCGAGCGCGCGCAGGCGATCGGCGAGCGGGCCCGCAGGGAGATCCGCACGGGCTCCAAGCTCTGGGGAATCCGCCTTCTCGGTTGGTCCATGCATTACGTCCAGGATCTCACGCAGCCCTTTCACTCGACGCAGATACCGAACGTGCGAATGGTGCCGTGGAGCCAGCTCTTCGCTCACTTCGTGCCCGAGACGACCCGCACGATCAGCAACTACCACTGGGCCTATGAGGGCTTCGTGCTGCACGAGCTTTCGAAGGGCGCGGAGAACCGCTTCGCCGAGTGCCTCTCGAAGCCAGCGGGCTTCGCGACCATCCCGACTTCACCTACCGCGTATCAGACCGACCTCCCGCGCGATCTCGCGCTGACGGTCGCACAGGCTTCGCGCGATCTCGCTTCGGATGTGGGGTCCGCGCTCATCTCCTACTTCGGCACGGATCTCAAGAAACCGACTTACGATCTCGCGCACACCGACAACCCGCTCGATTACGCGGCGATGGATCGGAAGCCAGAACTGAAAGAGGCCCGCGACGCACTCATCGCGGCCACCTGCCCGACGCTCGCGAACGCATCAGTCGCATCGGGATTGCTCATCCAGTGGGCGCTCGCGCCCGCCGGCCAGACTCAGTAGATCACGCTCACGCTGAAGCTGCCGGTGTACTGCCCGGAGGCCTGCGTGCTCGGGAGCGCCGCGCGCGTGGCGCCGACTTTCAGAGTCTGCGAGCCGGAACTACCCAGTAGCCCGTTCGCGCCCGCCTGGGGATTCGAGCTGAACCCGGTGACCGCGATCGTTGCGCCACCTGGCCCGGTCATGTTGACCGAGGTCGGAAGTTGAACCTGGTAGGCACTATTTGCCTGTCCGGTGACCGTAAAAGAGGCCGCTCCCGTCTCGGAGGGCAAAAGTTGTTTAGAGGTATCGCCCGGCGCGCCGGAGCCGAACGCGAGATCCGCCGTTTTCTGGATGCCGATCGCGGGGATGACCGTTGTCGTCGCGTATGCGACTGCGCTCGCGGCTTCGGCCCGAAAGCCTGCCAGCCCGAAAACCGCTAGAAAAACGACCCCTACCGTAGAAGTGAAGAAAAGTGCCCGTTCCATGGCGCCTCCGTGTTGGAATTGATGCTCTTGCCTCTTATTCGGCCTGATCTCTCGTAAGCTTGAATCGTTTCGGATCTCAGTTCGTGCTCGAGACCCCGCGCTTCGCTTCGCTAAGCTCCGTCACCGTTTGTGCAAGCAACGCTCCGCCCTCCTCCGCGCTCTCATGCAACTCGAGCCGGAGCGATCCCACGCCCAGGTCCTTGCGATCGAGCGCGAGGTTGAGCGGGTAGCGTGCCTCACGGCGCTCGATGTAGGACGAAGTGCCCACAACCTGCGCCACAACTTCCTCGCTCTCCGCTCCCAAAGGTCTGAAGTACGCCTTGAAGTCGCCGTAAACGTATCTCTTCCCAGTCCTGTTTAGCTCGACCGAGAAGGCGAGTTTTCCGTCCGGCTGGTGAAAAAGTTTCAACTTGCTCAGGCTCACTTCGGTTTTGGGAGAGCCCTGCCGAAAGAAAACCGGAATGGCCACCGCGACGCGCGCCGAGAGCTGCATGGCGACTTTCTTGCCGCCCTCGGTGTTCGGAGCCGCGCCGTCCTCGTCACCCGCAGGCTCGAAGCGCAGATAAGCACGGTAATCTCCCTCTTCCAGAAAACTGGACGAGTAGAACATCACACGCACGACCTGTTCCACATTCGGCGGCAAGAGGACCTCGCGCGGCGAGAAGCGGAGCGCCTGCCGGATCGAGTGCTCACCCGCGGCTGGCTGCTCGACCTCCTGCATGCTACCGTCCGCGAGCATCCGGTAGAAGATCGTGGTGATCTTGTAACGCTCAGACTTGGAACC
>JAYVOO010000621.1:0-3057 GCA_043757905.1 Oligoflexia bacterium | reverse complement strand
AACCCTGACCGCCTTTGGCCTTCCGCTCGAAGGGATCGCACTGATTCTGGCGGTGGATGAGTTCATGGACATGGCTCGCACCGGGGTGAACCTCCTAGGCAATTGCCTGGCTACTGCCGTCGTGGCGCGCTGGGAAGGAATCGAGCTCGAAGTCTGAGCTCAGGCCGCAAAACCTTTGCCTTATTCGTTGTTTTCGGAGGTGGCCGGGTAGGACTCAGTGGAAGAAGCCTTGCGTTTCGCACGCGCGGCCGCGGGAACACGACTGCCTCGCTGAACCCGCGAAGGCCGGTATGCGACCGCGCGCTGCCTGTGATTTCGGCGCCGCCGTTCGGCCGCTCGAGCCGCGACTTGTTTGAGCCTTCCGGGGCTCCGGCGCAGGCCGGAAATCGGCGGCTTTCCGCTGTCGTCGCGCGTGAGGTCGGACGCGGCAAGGCGTGCGCGCGAAGAAGCCTTAAGCTCATCAGCCGGGAGCGCGACTAAAGTCCGGGCGATCGCGCGTTCAGGGTCCATCGGAGTCACGCCCTTGCGGATCTCGAAGTGCACATGAGGACCGCTCGCGTGCCCGCTTTGGCCCGAGCGCGCGAGCAGCTGGCCGCGCTTCATTTTCTGGCCCTTGATCACCAGTAGCTTTGAATTATGGGCGTAGATCGAGGAGAGCCCGCTCGGATGACGGATTACGACGAGCTTGCCGTAGCCGCGGATCTGGTTTCCCGAGTAAATCACGGTGCCGGGAGCGGAAGCGTAAACGGACGTGCCGGTCGAGGCGCGCAAATCCACGCCTTCGTGCATGTCCTCGCCGCGCTTTCCGAATGAGGAAGTCACTTCGACGTGGGACAGCGGCCAGCGGAATCCCACTTGCTCGACGTCGCCTTTCACTCCTGTCGCCTGGTCCAAATCGATGATCGACTCGCGGGCCTTGTGGCCGCGGCGGGCGATCGAACGCTCTCCGGTATCGTCGAGTAAGCCGTCGCGCCCGGAACGGTACGCACGCGGGCTCGCGCAGCTGGAGAAAAAAACAGCTGAGAAAAGAAGGCATGCCGTGAGTTTCAAAGCCGAAACCTCATTTCTTCTTCTTTTTGGCCGTTTTGGGCGCCTTGGTGGTTTTTCCGGATTTTCCAAGAAAAAGCCCGTCGCTCGCGCCACGCCCGAGCGCGGAGAGCGTCTGGAGATCGGTGGAGTCGAGCTTGATCGGAGTCAAGGCGGCGAAGCCCGACTCAATCGTCGAGCAATCGGTCCCGTCTTCCTTCTTGTATCCCTTGTAGGTGCCGCCGACCCAGAAGTAGTCCTTGCCCCGATGGTCGGTGCGGCGCAGGACGCTGCCGCTGTAATAACGGAAGCCCTGCCGCGCGAGCTGCACGCCTTTGATCCGGTCGTACGCGAGATCCGGCACGTTCAAGTTCAGGAGCGAATGATGAGGGAGCACATGGTGTTTCATTTCCCTCAACACGTCGACGGCGACGCGGGCCGCGGCTTCGTAGTGAAGCGAGGCATCGTCCCGGGCTTTCGAAAAGTCCACGGCCAGGCTCACCGCCATCGATGGGATACCGAGGATGCAGGCCTCGCGCGCGGCCGAAACCGTCCCTGAGTAATAGACGTCCTGTCCGAGATTAGCGCCGCGGTTGATCCCGGAGACGACGAGGTCTGGCATCTTGCCGATGACTTGACGGATACCGAGATAAACGCAATCCGCGGGCGAGCCGCTCACGCCGTAGAAGCGCTCACCCATCTCGATCAGCCTGAGCGGCTTGTGGATGGTCAGGGAATGCCCGGTTGTGCTCTTCTCTTCGAGAGGAGCGACGCACCAGACGTCCCCGAGCTTTTTCAGCTCCTTGAAAATCGCCTTGAGACCGGCCGCGTGGACACCATCATCGTTGGAGAGCAAGATGCGCATGCCTTCCAGTGTATGCGAAGCTTCCGGCGATTCCGATGACAGATTCTTGACTGCCTACCCCGGCCTCTTGTTAACGAAGCAACATGTCACGCTCTTGCGCAATTTCTTCTAACTTCTTGTTGCGCACCTCGCCCTCAGGCGTGTTCACGCTCGTGTACACGCAGCGCACACCCTGACGCTCGAGGCGCGTGACGGCGGCCGCGATGATGGAATTACCAAGGAGTACCGCGCCTAGGGTCGAGAGCGGCCCGGTGGAGACCGTGTCGTTGATCTTGAGGGAGGCGTCGCCGACGGAACCGTGGAGATCGACCACCTCGTCGCAGACTTCGAAAAGCCTTTTTCCAGAGGCATGGCGGGACTTAACGGCGCTCGAGTGCAGCACGCTGGTGAAAGCGACAGTGCGGAGCCCCAGGCGCTTGGCCTCGAGCGCGAGATCGATCGCGGCTGAATTGATCCCGGACTGGGAGCAAAGCCAGAGCATCTCCCCCTTTTCTGGACGCACGCGGTTCAGAAGAGCATTGGCTGCCCCTGCCGTCCGCTCCAGGAGACGCACGATCGGAGGTCCCGCAGTGGGAAGCAGGTAGTCGCCCACGACCGGCAAAACGAAGCTCGCGCCGCCGGCCCGGTGATAGAGCTCCATCGGAAAAATCGAAGAATGGCCGCTGCCGAAGACGAGCAGGAATTTTCCGGCCTTCGCGATCTCGATTAGCTCGCCCGCGACGCGCTCCATGACAGCCTGATTGCGATCCACTAGCCCGCGCAGATGCGGGATCGCGATTTCGGAATACGCGGAAACATCAAGTTTTTCGTCTCTTTTGGTCATCTTTCGTTTCTCCTTTTTATTCATAAGAGTTCTCAGTGCATCTTTCTTAGTGGGCCATGGCCGCGGAGCTGGCTTCGGACACGCCACCAAAGCCGCTGCCCGTTAGGTTCAGCGAGAGATCGACGCTGGGGGCCCAAAGATATCCTTGTTTAGTGGAATCATACACGCTGTTCATGGCGAACGTGAATCTCCAACACTGCGACGGGCTCTGAAGGAGCATCGTGGCGGCTGCGGTTTTGACGCCGATATTCGGCGAAAGCAGGTTGTACGTGAATGAAACCGACGGCAATAGGTAGTCGTTGAGCGACCAGGTGAAAGAACGCCTGAGCTGCGAAGTTCCTTC
>JAYVOO010000620.1:0-3058 GCA_043757905.1 Oligoflexia bacterium | reverse complement strand
GCAGGCGCACGGGGTGCTCGTCGTGAAATTTCTCGATTGCGAAGATCGCGGCCTTGAGGTTGAGCGTGTCGAAGGTAGTCTCGGGAAGCAAGATGTCCACGCCGCCGGCGACGAGGCCCTGGATCTGCTCATAGTAATTGTCGACGAGCCCGTCGAAGGTCACGGCCCGGTAACCCGGATCGTTGACGTTCGGAGAGAGTGAGCACGTACGGTTCGTCGGGCCAATCGCACCCGCCACGAAACACCGGCGGCCCGGAAAGCGGCTCATGACATCGCGGCAGGCTTCTTTCGCGATTTCGGCCGAGCGTTTGTTCAGCTCATAAACTACGCGCTCGAGCCCGTAGTCGCCCTGGCCGATGCGCGTGCCACTGAATGTATTGGTCTCGATGATGTCCGCGCCCGCTTCCAAATACTGTCGGTGGATCTCACCAATCACATCGGGACGGGTCAGGCTAAGAAGGTCGTTATTGCCCTTCAGGTCTTTCGGATGATCAAGAAAGAGATCGCCCCGAAAGTCGGATTCCTCGAGTTTATAGCGTTGAATCATGGTGCCCATCGCGCCATCGAGGATCACGATGCGCTGGGCGAGAAGCTCGCGAAGCTGGAGGGCCGATTCGGATTCGGGCTTAGTTAAGTTTGGCAGAGGTACTTGAGATAGCACAGGAAAGGCAATGACGCAAACTGACAAGACACCCCCTTCCCGCTTGCCATGCCCATCGTTCTGAATCAGTCTTAGATGAATGAAAGTCAGGCCCTGGCCCCTTATTATCCTCGCGATCCTGCAGTTTTTCTCGCCCGTGGCGACGGTCTTTTTCAACGCCGCAATCCTGGATGTAAAGCCGATCTACGTGCTGCGCTGGATCCTCGAGAAGTCTCCGCTTCAGGTGTTCGAGGTGCTTTTTCTCATGCCGATCGCGGGCCTGGCGATCCTCCAGATGAAACGCTGGAGCTATATCGTCTTCTTCGTAGCGATGAGCTGGAGCCTGGTCAGCGAGCTCCAGAAATTCCACTACACGACCGCGACTATTTCCCCTTGGCTGGTCGCGCTGGTCTACGCGCTCCCGATCGGGCTCGCAGTTTATTTCATGATCCCGTCGGTTCGACAGACTTACCTGGACCCGCGCGTGCGGTGGTGGGAAGCCAAGCGCCGGTTCCTGCTCGCGAGCCCGACCACGCTCAGTTCAGAAGGCAACCTACTTCACGGCAGGATGGAGAACATTTCCGAAGGCGGGGCTTTTCTGCTTCAGGAGGGAAAGCCGCTCGAGATCGGCCGCGAGCTCAGGCTGCGCTTCCAAGTCATCTCCGAAGAGTTCTCCGTGCCAGTCGTGGTCATGTACTGCATCCAGCGCCCCGCGCAACCGCCCGCATACGGCGTGCGATTTCTTCACTCGCCCCAAACGCGCCGACAGTTCCGTAAACTGGCCAGGGCCCTCAATCTGATCGGCATCGCCCATCGGGACGCGGACTTCGTCCAGCCCTGGTACGAGGGTATCCGCGACTGGGCCATCACGGTGCTGAAAACCGGCAAGGGCCTCGTGCCCGACGTCAAAGGTACGCAAGCCCGGAAAAAGGCCTAAATCGTCAATGCGCTTCATTCTCGACGAACATCTCGTGAAGCTTGCCCGCCACTTAAGAATGATCGGCGTCGACGCCGAACTTGTTAGCACCGATCGCGAAGAGGGGCGCGTGCTGCTCACCTGCGACCGCGCGCTCTTCGAGAGCTTTCCCGACGGGCTCCGGCATTTTGTCGTCGCGACAGATCCGGCGGCACAACTGCAGGAGATCTTGGCCGCATTCGAACTCGAAACGGGAGCACGCGCGCTCGACGGATTTTTGAAGCGCTGTCTGGAATGCAATTCTCCGATTCTCCCGGTCCTTCCCGGCTATATCCGGGACCGCGTGCCAGAACATGTGCTCGCGGAGCACCAGGATTTCTTTCTCTGCACGCGCTGCGAACGCGTCACTTGGGGTGGCGGCCATGTGGAACGGATGAAAACCTGGCTACTCAAACTCGTTTCCGGCTCAGCTGTCTGATCAGTTCCAGCCGTCCATGCGCGGCGCGATCCCAAGAACTTCGACCGAGCTGAGCTCAATTGGCTCCGTTCCCGTGGGAGCGACCAGAAAAACCTTGAGCACGAGCGAACCGGTGCCAACTTCCGAGTGAAACGTCCCAAGATTGGCTTTCACCTCTTCGGCGCTGTTGGCTTGGCGAAAAGTCGGGCCGGCCAACTGCCAGCCTTTCGGGCCGTGGTAATACCAAGCCGAGCTGTCGTGCGAGAGCTGATAGCGGACCAGGCCTTTGCTCGCGGCGCTCGTCGTCTCGCGAAACGAATCCAGCGCCTCGTACCAGGGCCCGGCCTGGATCACGAAGAGTCCGACGCGTTCGCGCGGAGGCGTGGGCGACTCCGATCCGGCCCGTCGCTCAAGCGGGCGGAGGCGCACACCTTCGCGGGAGAAAGCGAGCTCGGACGGGTCAAAGAGATTGCCCTCTGGCTTGTCGAGCTTCCAAGCGTATTTGAAGGCACGCGGAGCAGTGGGACCGCGAAGCAGCGGTTCCTCCGCAAACTTCGCCGAGTTCACTTTTGAGAAATGCACCGGTACGACATCGACCGTGCAGCCCGTGCCGAAAAGCGCGAAGCTTGAAACTAAAGTGAATGCCAGAGCAAGTCTGAAGCGGCATGTAACTGAGGTATTCATCTATTCAAGATTTCAACAGAACTCGAGCGGAAGCACAATGAGGATCAGGTGCACCAACCGGCGATTATGATCCGCTCGCCGGCCGTGACCCGATGAATCCGGTGTTCATAACCTTGGTGACCGGTTGCAAACACGATGAGCGTGCCAAACGGGGGAGTTGGAATGAGCGTAAGCGTCTCTTCAGTTCCTCGCCTACGCAGCCCAAGCCTACCGCCTTCAATCGCGCCGTGCTCAAGGCTAAGCGAGAGCGAAAAAGCGAGGATCCGTGAGCCGTCATCATGCCAGATCCCATCCTCGTCAGGCTCGCCCGGATGATTGGGCGACGGGCGGATCGAAATGATGAACTCGATCTCGGTGAATT
>JAYVOO010000619.1:0-11369 GCA_043757905.1 Oligoflexia bacterium | reverse complement strand
GCAGTCCGCGCCCAAGGTGGTCGAGGATCTCATCCCGAACATGCTCTCGCTCGGCACGATCCTGCGCGTGATGAAGAATCTGCTCAAGGAGAGCGTTTCCGTGCGGGATCTCAAGACGATCCTCGAAGCGCTGGCTGATGCCTCCACCACGCACAAGGATCCTTCGATCCTGACCGAGCACGTGCGCTCGGCACTCGCGCGCACAATCACCAAAAAGCTTGTGGGGATGGATGGCAACATCAACCTGCTCACGCTCGACCGATCGATCGAGGAGACGATCGCCCAAGGCATCATCCAGACTGACCAAGGCCCGCAGCTCTCTGTCGACCCGGAGTTTGTTCGCGCATTCATTGCGCAGCTTAACAGCCAGGCCATCGAGCTCGCCAACCAGTCGAGTCAGGCCATCGTCCTCTGCTCACCTTTGATCCGGTCTCATCTCAAGACCCTGGTCGATCGCTTCATCCCGAATGTCACGGTACTGTCCCATAACGAAATCACGTCGAGCGTCAGCGTAAAGGCGTTCGCAACGGTAAGGTTGAACTATGCAAGTTAAGAAATTCGAAGCCCCGACGATCCAGGAAGCCCTGGAAAACATCAAGCGCGAGCTCGGCCCGGAGGCCATAATCCTCCAGACGAAGAAGCACAAACGCGGTTTCGGGCTGATGTCCCGCGCTTCGGTTGAGATCACGGCCGCAGTCTCCGAGCGCTCGATGCAGAAAAAGGAGTTCAGCGAGAAGCGAATTTCCGATCGCGATCGCGAAGCATTCAGGTCAATGCCTGCTGACAAGCAAGCTGAAATACAGGACCGCTATGTCGAGCGCCATCAGGCAACCCATCCTTCTCGCAACGCCAACGGTGGCGCACTGGCCGCGGGACCCGCGACCACCGCGAGCCGCACGCGCTCGGCAGGGATCGACGCGCTGGTGAACCAGATGTCCGAGCGCGTGGACGTGAATCGCTCCAACACACGCAAAGGCGCGGCCGCTCAGCAACAAGCCCCTGCGAAGAAGATCACCGCCACCCGCTACATCGACATCGACCCGGACCAGGTTCCCGCCACGCAGGTCGCTCCGGCTCGCGCTCCGGTTCATCAGCAGCAGCGCACACACGCTCCTCTCGCGCCCCCATCCAATCCGCTCGCCATGTCGGTTGAAGAGGAAGTCCGCCATCTGAAGCGCATGATCGAGGAGCTCAAGACCGCGCAGGAGCGCGAAGCCGCGCAGCCCACGAACGCCGCCCGAAACGGCGCCGAGTCCTCGGGCAGCGTGCAGGCTCTCGGCACGCCTGCCCTTCAAGACGCGTTCGACCAACTCATCCTGGGCGGAGTCGACAAGCGCATCGCCTTCAATCTGATCAAGCGCGCAGGATTCGAGCTGGGCGAGAGCTTGGCGCAAAATCCCGATCTCGTCGTCGACCAGCTCGCGGCCGAGATCATGGAAGGCGTCGAGACGTCGTCACCCCTGGCCGGAATCTTTCCCCGATCCGAATCGAACGCTCCCGCCCCCGGCATCATCGCGCTCGTCGGCCCGACGGGAGTGGGGAAGACCACGACCGTCGCCAAGATCGCGAGCGAAGCGATTCTCAAGCGCAACATGAAGGTCGGCCTGATCAACCTCGACACCTACAAAGTCGCGGCGTTCGATCAGCTAGGAACTTACGCGAAAATCTTGAACGTGCCCTTCCGTTCGGTCGCCAACTTCGAGGAGTTGGGCGCCGCGATCCGCGACTTCCAGTCGCTTGATCTGATTCTGATCGACACCACGGGCCGCTCCCAGCGCGACACCGGGTCGCTCCAGGAGATGCACGCGACGCTGCAGGCGATTCCCGGCGTACGAACGCAGTTGGTGCTCTCGGCTACTACGCGCGATAACGAGCTCTACGATATGGCGAATCGCTTCGCGGTTTTCCGCCCGCAAGGGCTCATCGTCTCCAAACTCGACGAGGCCAGCATCTACGGCTCGATTTACAATGTCGCCCAGAAGGTGAAGCTGCCGCTGCTCTACTTTACCACCGGCCAGCGCGTACCCGAGGACATCGAGGAAGCCAGCAAGGAAAGAGTCGCCGCCCTCGTGTTGGACATCTGACCGTGAGCGATCAGGCTGAGACACTCCGCAGATTAATGGAGCAGCGCGGCTCGACATCCGACGAGAGCGGAGCGATGCCCCATGTTTTCGTCGTCTCGAGCGCGCAGACCGGAATCGGCAAGACGTGGCTTGTGGCCAATCTAGGCGCGCTGCTTGCGCACGACGGGCTCCGTGTCCTCCTCATCGACGCCGATCACCAGAACCGCGCGGAGGCAGAAGCGGCAGCAACCTCTGAGACTGATCCGCTTCTCCAGCTCGAGGAACGTCTCTGGCTGCTCCCGATGAACGAGATGAGCGATCGCGCCGACTCTCCCGCCGACGGCCAAGATTTCGATGTCGTGCTCATCGACGCCAACGCCGCTTCCGGAAAAACTGTCGTTTCAATGGACAATGCCAGTTTTCGCAACGTGATCCTGCTGACTCCGGATCCGTCGGGCGTCGCCGATGCCTACAATTTGGTCAGTTCGCTGAGGCGCCGGTCGGCGTCGGACTGCTTCGGAGTGGTTGTCAACCAAGTGACGGACGGTGGTCAGGCGCGGGAAGCGTTCAGGCGGCTCGCCACGGCGACTGATCAATATTTGGACATTCAACTGGATTACTTGGGGCATATCGCACGCGATGAAAATTTCACTCGCGCAGTGGTGAAACCTAAATCTCTGGTAAACTTAGGTGATGGGCCTGTCTCGGGCGTGACTGTGTCGCTCGAGCTACTGGCGAAGCGTTTTCGTGAAACCTGTTCCGACAGGCAAGTCAACATGAAGGGGTTCTGGAGAACCCTGATGGGTCCGTGAGAGGTTAACCGCATGAGCATGAATCCGGGCATCCAGAAATATCGCGAAACCGCTGGGAAAAACCCTGCTAAAAAGGCCACGCCTAAAGCTGCGGAACCCGCGGCCATGCCGGCGGCCAAGCCCGTGGCTAAGAAAGCCAAGGCGCCCGCTCCAAGCGTGAATGGAAAGAGCGCGAAGCCCCTGGACGAAGCCGTCGAGGAAGTTGTCGCCGCCGAAGCCGCCGCGCGCGAGGAAGCCGAACTGCAGAAGGAGCTCGCTGAAGAGCTCGCCAAGGACGCGGTCGCCACTCAGGCCCTGGTGAAAGAAGATTTCTCGCCCACGAACTCCACGCGCGAGCGCCTGGTTCGTGAGTACGCGCCACTCATCAAGTACATCGCGCAGAAGATCGCCGCCCGCCTGCCCGCCAATATCGAGCTCGACGACCTGATCAGCTCGGGCGTGATCGGTCTCATGGACGCCATCGAAAAGTACGATGCTTCGCGGGACAATAAGTTCAAAACCTACGCCGAATTCCGCATCCGCGGCGCGATTCTCGACGAGCTTCGGGCGCAGGACTGGGTCCCACGCTCTGTCCGCGAGAAGGCTAAATTATTAGAACGCTGCTACGCCAAGATCGAGCAGAGGGCAGGGCGCCAGGCGACCGATGAGGAAGTCTGCGCCGAGCTCAACATCTCTCAGGACGAGTACCACGACCTCCTGAACCAGGTCCGCTCGGTCTCACTGCTCTCGTTCGACGATATCTCGAGCTTTTCGAAAGCCGACAAGCGCTCGCTCCACGGCTACGGCGAAAGCGGCGCGAAAGCCCCGACGCCTTTCAATGAAGTGAACGTGGCTTCGGTCAAGCGCATGATCTCGGAAGCGATCCATGATTTACCCGAGAAGCAGCGCCTCGTCCTATCGCTCTATTACTACGAAGATCTCAATCTCAAGGAAATCGGCCGCGTCCTGGACGTGACCGAGTCTCGCGTGAGCCAGCTCCACACCCAGGCCATCCTTCGGTTGAAAGGCAAGCTCCGCAACCATTGGGACGAGTTCGTCACGCTCTTCGGGTGAGCAACGGCTACCAGTAGCCCATTGGCAGCGGGGTTTTCTACCCCTCACTGCCCCTGGCTCAACTTCCTGCTGAATCCGGCGCTCCAGTGGCCCGACGTGCGGGCGATTAAACCGCGAGAGCGTTATGGATGAACTCCCTTTTAACGAGATCGCAGTAGGAGTTCACCATGCGTTCTTCTTCGAGCGACTCGAAGACGAAGCGGATGCCAACGCGGTAGTTGAAAGGGTCGGCTGAAAGGATGTTGGTCTTCAGGCTGTACTCGCGGCACCAGACGATGCGGCCGCGGAGGAAGAAGGGGCGGGGTTCCTGGAGGCGGATCACGATCTCCTGGCCCGGAAGGAAGGGAATCGGTGAGTAGAGTCCTACGCCGGTCTGGGTCATGTCATTGAGCAGGAGTCGCGTATGGATCGAGGGTTCCTCCTGGACCACTTCGCCTGGAGGCGGTGAGTAGTTCGCTGGCATAGCGAGCTGGATCTCAGCCTCGACCCGGTGAATATGGAGAGGAGAGCGGCGGTCACCGCCCGCGCGGCGTTCGGTGCTTCTTTTCGGCTTTGGCTTCGAAGTATTGGATTGCCACATACGTGCTGCGTCCTGCCTGAGTTAGGTAAACATTTCGAACCTGGAGCTCTGACTGATGGGACAGTCTCTGAGCAATGAGCTGATAGATAGATTATCGCACCGCATCATTTTTAGAACAACTGTTATCAAATCCTCGATAATTCTTCATAAGGGCTTCAGAATTCTTTGAATTTGATGAGTTACAGCCAAGTTTAAGTCGAATTATTAAACTAAAAAAGTTTATTTGTTAAGTGAGGTGTTTCCAGCTCCGCTGCACTAGCCAGTCTTGGACTTGCTTTTCTAGTTCTTTGTGGTCCGTCCGATTCAGAAACACATGAGTCGCGAGTTTCTCGCGCTCCGCGTCCGCGATTTGGGCTGCGAGGATTCCTCGCGCGATCTCTGCCGTGATCCCGGGTCGGGTCTGGAGCCGTTCCACCTGAAGCTCTGGAGACGCCACGACCACAAGCAAACCCTCGAATTCCCGGGCGCGTCCTGCCTCAATGATGAGCGCCGCCTCGTAAATCACATGCCGATGTCCCAGGGCCGCGAGCGCGTCCATCCGCCGGCGGCTCTCTTCGCCGATCAACGGGTGAAGAATGGCCACGAGGTCCCGGCGTGCGGCCGGATCCGTGAACACGAGCGCCCGCAGGCCCGCCCGATCGAGCGTACCGAAACGTTTCTCGATCTCGGGGCGCGCCCGACCGCCTGGCTCCGAAAGCTCGCGCGTGATCTGATCCGCGTCGATCACCGGAATGCCATTCGCGGCAAAGATTCCAGCCACGGTTGACTTGCCCGAGGCCGCGCCCCCGGTCAGGCCCCAAGCTTCAATCGAAGCGGGCGCGCCGTTCACCGGCCCGATCGTCATGCCCCAGGCTTCCCCGAGGAATTCTCGATTTTCTTGGCCTCGTCCCAGAACACGTCCATCTCGGCGAGCGTCGCTTGCTCGGGCGCTTTGCCCTCTTCCTTTAATCTCCGCTCGACATGTTTGAAGCGGCCTTCGAAACGGTGCAGTTGCGCCCGAAGCGCGTCCTCCGGATTCACCTTCATGAGGTAACCCAAGTTCGCGACCGTGAAGAGCAGATCACCCAGCTCGCTCTCGATGCGCTTGCGGTGGGCCTCAGTCTTCGCTCCTTCATAAGCGCGGATTTCGATTTCGAGCTCCGCCAGCTCCTCGCGCACTTTATCGAGCGGGCCTTCGAGATCCGGCCACTGGAAGCCGACTTTCGTGACTTTCTCGATCACGCGGGCCGCACGCTGGAGGGCGGGAAGGCCCTTCGGCACTCCGTCGAGCACGCTTGCGTCCTTTTTGCCTTCCTTCTCTTTGGCTTTCTGCTTCTCCCAGCTCTGAAGCGCGCCTTCTTCGGTGTTGGCGACGGCGTCGCCGAACACATGAGGATGGCGGCGAATCAGTTTCTCGTTCAACGCTTGCGCGACTTCGTGGATATCAAACGCGCCGGCTTCCCGGGTCATCTCGGAATGCAGCACCACCTGCATGAGTAGATCGCCCAGCTCCTCGCGAAAAGCCCCTCGGATCTTCTCGTCCTTGAGGCTTTCGGCGGAGTCGATCGTATCCAGCACATCGAGCACCTCATGGGCCTCTTCCATCAGGTACTGGCGGAGCGACTGGTGGGTCTGGGCGATATCCCAGGGGCAGCCGCCGGGCGCGCGCAGGCGGTGCACGGTTTCGATCAGGTCGGCCATCGGGGACGCAGGGTAGGTGGCGGTGGAGTTTTTCACACCCGTGCTGTAACACGGGAGCATGGCGCCTCCCAAGCGATCTCGCACCCCCTCGGAACTCGCCCGCTTCGCCGAGCGGAGGCTCGAGCGCGCCCTCAAAATGGGTCGTGAACTGTCCGGCTTGAGGAGAAAGGGTCCAAAGGCGCCAGTATGGCAGGCAACGGTGCGCCTCGTGGGCGCGCCCGAAATGATCAGGCTCAACAGGCAATACCGGAAGATAGCCTATCCGACGGATGTTCTCAGTTTCTCAGTTCCCGAAGTGTTTTTCCGAAGCGGCGTGCTCGGCGAGCTCGTGATCTGCTTGCCCACCGCGCGTCGGCAGGCCAAAGAGCAAGGCCATGCGGTGGAGCGCGAGCTCGAGGTGCTGCTCGTACACGGCATGCTTCATCTCTTGGGCTTCGACCATGAGCAGGGCGAGAAAGAGGCCAAAGCGATGGAAAGATGGGAGCGGAAGCTCGGTATGAGCGCAGGCTTGATTGCACGCAGCCAATCCTGTATCTCATCGAAATGAGCTTACAACTTCACGAGATTCGCGAGCGACTGGCCACGATGCAGACCAAACTCGACTTCCTCCGGGGGTCGCTTTGACCTAGCGGTCAAACAGCGCCGAATCGACGAGCTCTCCGATTTCTCCCTCCAGGAAGGTTTCTGGAGCGATAACCGCAAGGCCAAGGCCCTGACGCAGGAAAAGTCGCGACTGGAATCCGAGCTGAACCAGTTCTTCGACCTCGAGCGCGGGTTCAACGACGTCCAGACGCTTTTTGAACTCTCGCAAGAAGAGAAAGACGAAGGCGCTTTCAAGGAAGTGAGCGACATGATCGTCGCCCTGGCCGACCACTTCGAGAAGGTCGAGTTCCAGAAGATGCTTTCCGAGGATGTGGACCCGAAGAACGCGATCATCACGATCAATGCCGGAGCCGGCGGAACTGAAAGCCAGGACTGGGCGCAAATCCTGCTCCGCATGTACCAGCGCTGGGGTCAGGCCAAGGGTTTCAAGGTCGAGGTCCTCGACGTGTTGATGGGTGAAGAAGCGGGGGTCAAGAACGTGACCCTCACGATCAGTGGTCCTTTCGCCTACGGACTCCTGAAGTCCGAGGCCGGCGTGCATCGCCTCGTCCGCATTTCGCCCTTCGACTCGAACGCGCGCAGGCACACGTCCTTTACGAGTGTCTTCGTCACGCCCGAGATCGACGACGACTTCGAAGTCGTCATCAACCCAGCCGACCTTCGCATCGACGTCTACCGCTCCGGCGGCAAAGGCGGTCAAGGCGTCAACACCACCGACTCTGCCGTGCGTATCACCCATAACCCGACCGGGATCGTGGTCGTCTGCCAGCAAGAGCGCTCCCAGATCAAGAACAAGGACCTCGCGATGAAGGTCCTGAAGTCCCGTATCTACGAGCGCCACATGGAAGAAGAGCGTAAGAAGCAATCGGCGATCGAAGACAAGAAGATGGACATCGCGTGGGGCAGTCAGATCCGCTCTTACGTCCTACATCCTTATAAGATGGTCAAAGACCACCGGACCGGACAGGTCAGTTCCCAGGCCGACCCCGTCCTGGATGGCGGTTTGGACGATTTCATCAAAGCCTATCTGACCTGCAGAATCACCGGCGAATGGGCCCGCGGCGGCTCCGACGACGTCTAAAAAGGTGGTCCCCACCTTCTGAAAGGTTGCGACCACCTTTTGGCATTGTGGCTTTCTCGGGTTGACATTGAACCTGGGGTGGAATAGTTCAAAGCCTTCGGGCAGTTCATGTTGCGGGGGCGTAGTTGAGTTGGTTACAACGTCGCCCTGTCACGGCGAAGGTCGTGGGTTCGAGTCCCATCGCTCCCGCCATTAATATCCTGAAAATAAAAAGGCTCCCACGGTGTGGGGGCCTTTTTTATTTTCAGGATATTCATGACGGAAGCGATCCCATAGGGCGGCGGCGGTTGGCCCAGCGAAGCTGGGTGAACCGCAAAACGCGCCGGACGCGCATTTTAGCGCGACGGCCCCGATCCTGTCGCCGCCAGAGCCTCTTCCTTGATTTGGAAAAGATTCCCCGTTTTCCCGAGGACTCCGATCAGCGATCCATGACGTGCCCCGAACGCCCGGTGGGAACACATGTCTAAAAGATAGACACCCGAGCCGGCCCGTCTCCGGCTACGGCCTTCCTTATAATCGGTCCAATACGTGCAAAATCGCCATCGTGAAGCCACGTCTTGCGTTCGCGGTCATACTCTTGCTCCACGGCCTCGTCGCCGTTTCGTCGGTTCACGCGTCCGAGAAGCTTCTCTTCGGGCACGAGTTCACGTTTCATCCGCCTGCGGACGTCGCGCGCGACGATTGGTTCAGGGATGAGGTCTATCCGAGGATCTTCGAAGGTTTCCGAGCGCGCGGCGAGCGGCGGCGGATCAGCCGCTTCATCCCGTCCCGCGGGTTCACCATCGACGGGTACCGCCGGGACATCTGGGCCGAAGGATTCCATTTCTTCACCGATCCCGAAGTGGTCGAAGTGACGGGTAAGCCCAAAGCGCTTGGAGAATACGAGGCTCAGAAAGATCAGTACCAGGATCTCGTTTTCGGAAATCTCGTCGGGGCCGGCGGCCGGGCCGATTTCGAGAATGGTGTTGGCGGCGGTCATATTACCGTCGATCTCGGCTATTTCCGCGCCCGCCCGCGGGTTTACCGCGATCTCGTGGTCGATCTGGTTTCGCATTCCGAGCTGGCGCAGGGCGTATGGAAGCGCGACGCGTTGAACGCCAAATCCTTCCCGGAACTTCCGGAAGAACGCCAGCGGGCGTTCCTCGCGATCGTGGAAAGCTTTGACGGAGATCCTGAGCGCGACCTCGATCGCTTCCAGGCGGAGCTTCGGCAATGGGAGGAGAGCCTTCCGGAAGGAGCCAAGAGCTTCATGCTCTCGTTCCGCCCCGATCGCCTGGAGCTGCGTTCGGTGAGGCCCCAGCGTACGATGAACGATTTCCTTTCCTATCTGCGCATCTTGGAGGGGCGCGTGGGCTTTCTCGAGCAGAACCCCGGCCGGAGCCTGCCGAGGGTTGGCATCCAGGTCGAGTCCGCGCCGGACGCCCACATCGAGAGCTATTCGCGTTTCACGCGCGAGGCAGGCGTTGGCTGGAGGGAGGCGCGGCGCCTGCTTCCTGCCCCATACCTCAAGCGCGCGCGGACGAGGATATTCCGATGAGTCGGGTCGCGCGCTTCGAAGAATTACATGCGTCGCATCGGGCTTAATCCGCCGGTGATTTCGCGGGCGGGAGCCTGCGTGCGCGCAGGATCAGCCAGATTCCGACCAAAATGAACGGCACGCTCAGGAGCTGGCCCATGTCGATCGGAAGCCCATGCTCGAATGCCACTTGGCGCTCCTTGAGGAACTCGAGTAGGAATCGGGCGCCGGTCGCGAGAACGCAGAAAATCCCGAAGAGGTAGCCCCGGCGATTGCGGATGTTCTCGACGAGATAGGCGCGCCAGAGGACGAAAAGTACGGAAAAATACGCAAGCGACTCGTAGAGCTGGGCGGGATGCCGGGGCACTTGATCGACGCGGGTGAAGATGAAAGCCCAGGGCAGGTGAGTCGGGTATCCCAGAATTTCGGAGTTCATGAGGTTGCCCAATCGGATGAGCGCGGTCGAGAGCGCGACCGAGAGCATGATGTGATCCAGGAGATAGAGGTATGAGAATTCGCGGTGCCGGCGCGAGTAGATCCAGATGGCCAGCAAGATGCCGAACGCGGCGCCGTGGCTCGCGAGGCCGCCTTCCCAAATCCGTAGGATTCGGATTGGGTCGTTCAGGTAGATCTCCGGCTCGTAAAAGAGGCAGTGCCCCAGGCGGGCGCCGAGAATCGTCGAGATCATGATCGTGAAAAAGATGCCGTCGACATGCCTGAGCGGCACCTTCTCGCGATTGAAGATCCACCGCAGGATCTGAGTCCCTAATATAAAGGAGAGGCCAAAGAGTGCGCCGTACCAGCGAATCTGTATGGGGCCGAGGTGTAATAGGACGGGATCGACGTTCCAGGTGATCATTGGCTCCGAGCGTAACACCGAATTAGGCGGCGAGTCAGCCGTTTAGCTGCATGACCCCCTAGCTTATTTCAAAAGGAGTCGATACCATTTTCACCGAATGTCCTCGGGGGGATAAACTTATGTGTGGGATCAGCGCTATCCGTCGCTTCGACGGTCGGGAGGCTTCGGCTTCCGGAATTCGTAGAATGTCGTCGGCCATCCAGCATCGGGGTCCGGACGGTGCGGGTTTCGCGCGCCTGGATGGCGGCACTCTCGCGCTGGGACATGTCCGCCTGAGCGTGATCGACCTGGCGGGCGGCGACCAGCCTCTCTATAGCCCTGACGGATCGGTCTGCATCGTTTTCAATGGTGAGATCTACGACCACGAGGCGCTACGCGCCGGTCTCTCCGCCGAAGGCTTCGAATTCCGAACGCGTTCGGACACCGAGGTGATTCTCAATCTTTATCGCAAGCACGGCCGGAGCTTTCTCGACCATCTGAACGGTGAGTACGCCATCCTGATCTGGGACGCGGCCAAAGGGGAGCTGATCGCCGCGCGCGACCGCTCGGGCATCAAGCCTCTCTTTTACCGCGTGGACTCGGGCGAGCTGCTCATCGCCTCGGAGATGAAGGCGATCCTGGCGCTCCCGCACGTCACGCGCGCGATCGATCCGGACTACGTGGTCGGCAACCTGAACGGCGCGTTCCCCAAAGGGACGACCGCCTTCCAGGGCATTCGAAGCCTTAAGGCCGGCCATTTCATGGTCGCTACGCGCCGGGGCCTCGGCCCCGAGACTTGCTACTGGAAGCCCGTGTTCAACGTCGACGAGAAGATGAGCTTCGACGAGGCGAAAATGGCAGTTCGCGAGACGTTCACGCGCGCAGTACGGCGCCGCATGGTCGCCGACGTTCCTGTCGGAACCTACTTGAGCGGTGGCCTCGACTCGACGTTGGTCTGCGGGCTCATGTCTCAGTCGGCTTCTCAGTTCAAGGCCTTCAACGTCGGCTTCGGAAACTCGATCTATGACGAGGCGCCTCTCGCCCAGAAGATCGCGGAATTCTACGGCGCGCGTTTCGAGACGATCGATTGCGACAATGAGCTAATTGCGCGAAACTTCTCCCGCACGATCGAGCACGTCGAAG
>JAYVOO010000618.1:0-3061 GCA_043757905.1 Oligoflexia bacterium | reverse complement strand
CCATCCGGGGCGAGCGTTTCTCGTCGATGAAGGTCGCGACCCCGCCGTAGATGCTCGACTTGAAGTCCACTAGATAGCTCTTCACGCTAGAATCGCGTTCAGCGAAACGCTCGGCCTCGCCGATGGGATTCCGTCCGACTGCGTTCCAGATATTCAGGAAAAATGACCGGCCGTCGCAGCCCGGCGTCTGATTCGTCTCATCGACCGCGTTTTTGAGTGTGCGCGCCATGAATGCGTCGAGTGCCGCGGTACTGTCAGGAAGATGCGCGAGCTCCGTCGAGCGCCCGGTGAAATTGTCGACCTCAGCCGCCTGGAGCGGTGACGCCAAGATGAAGAGCCCGAGGGAGGCCAGTAGGAATGAACGCAAAGCCATGTTCCTCAATGATACCTGAGCCCCTCCAGCAGGGAAGCCGGGCAGATTCTGCCGTGTGAAACTTCGCGGCGGAGCTGCCGATAGGGAGGTTGTGGAAACGAAGAAACCAGTCCCCAGCCTCGAGGATCTGAGCCTGCCGCTAGCGGCGACTGGTGCGCGCCATGAGCTGGCCCAGTTCGTCCAGATGCGCAGAACATTGCTGAATCATGAGCCGATTGACGAATCGAACCAGGACCGCGTTGATCGCAGTCCGCAGGCGGCCCAGGCGGCCGCAGTCAGCTATCAAGCGGCGCTCCATGTCTCGAGCGAGCGAGAAAAGCGCCTGAGCCAGCAGAAAGACTCCCTGATCCAGGAAATCCAGGCCGTCGCTATCGAGCTTGACCGCGAACACGACCGCACTCACGAGCTTGAAGTGAAGCTCGAGCACTACAAGAGCGAGATCTCGAAGCGCGAGAACGCCTTCCGAGGCGAGCTCCAGCGGATGGCGCGCCAGCACGACACCGTGCTTGCGGAGATGTCTGCGCTCAAGGCCGACGTTGCCGTGCGCGAGTCGAAGGCTCTCCATCAGAATAATTCCCTTGCCCAGAACATCCGAGCGCTCACGGTCGAACTTGAGCATGAGCGAAAGCGCTGCCGGGACCTGGAAGTGACGCTAGGTCGCCACCGTGGTGAGATCTCTAAAAAAGAAAATACGTACCTTGCGCAGATTCAGCAGAAATCCGGCGAGAACGAGACACTGACTGCGCAGATGGCCGCGCTCCGGGCGGACATCCAGGTGCGAGAGACGCAGATGTTTCACCGATTGAATTCGCTTCGCGAGATCGAGCGCACCGACAAAGAGAAGCTCACGCTCGCCTTGGCCAAGCGCGACTACGAGCTGAAGGGCACGCGAGCTGCTCTCGCGCACACGCAGATCCAGAGTGAGGCGAGAGCCGAGGCGCTCAAAAGGGCGCAGGACGCGATTGTCACTGCGAAGGCCGCGCAGGCGGTACAAGCCCAAAAATCCGTAAAAACCCCTGTTTTAGAGAACTCGCGCTCGAGCGCGCACTCTCCTTCCGCATTCCCGTCGACTTCGACCGAGTCGGCGCGCGAGCGCCTCGAGCGTCGGCTTGCGAACCTCCCTCCGAATTCACCCGAGTGCGCGAATCTCCAGGAAATCATCGCGACGATGGCTCAGATCGAGATCCAGGGCTCGTAAAGCTTGCGGTCGTGGAAGTATTCCAAGCGCATTCCATCGGGAACCTCCAGGTGGGATGGCGGTCTGGAGTTGCGCGCCTAGCCAGAACGTCGCATTAATGCTCAGACACACAATATCTTGAGGTTAAAAACTTTCTTGCCCCTACTAATTGACAAGATCTCATCTTAGTTTAATCTCAAAACTATCAACGACGAGGTGGATGAGCACCCCAGGACTGCAGTCAGCAAGCAGTCGGTTCCAGTGGCAAACGGGCCAAGTCTCTCCCGAAACTTTCGGATGAGACGCCCGCTTTCCAGTGGGAAGGGGATCGTTTTTCCCTGACTCCAAGAAAAACATCAAAAGAATACGCAACGCGGCAAACCAGGATGGCAAAGCTAAGGGGACTAGTGTCTTATGCAGGTCGTTAAACGAGACGGAAGTCGTGAAGAAGTAAAAATCGAGAAGATCCTTCACGCCGTAGATCGGGCGTGCCGGGGCTTCGATCGCGTGGAAGCTCTCGAGATCGCCAAGCGCACGATCAGTGGCTTGCATCAGGGTTCGACTACCGAAGAGCTCGATGAGCTCTCCATTTCGACCGCCGTCATGCTGATGGCCGACGAACCCAGCTACTCTAAAGTCGCAGCGCGCATGCTGTCGGAGTCGATCCGCAAGGAAGTCGGCCGCGATCTCGCCTTCAGGGATTACATCCAGAGCGCGACTGAGCTCGGTCTGCTCCATGACTCGGTTGCTGCGCTCGCGATGCAGGACATCCGATCGATCGAGTTCGCCATCCGCCACGACCGCGACGATCTCTTCGAATACTTCGGACTGAAGACAGTCGCCGACCGTTACCTGCAACGCCACCCCGAGACCCGCAAGCTGATCGAGCGTCCGCAGTGGCTCTTCATGCGCGTCGCCCTGGGTCTGTCCAAGACCGTGCCCGAAGCGATCGAGTTCTACCACGCCGTCAGCCAGTTCTTGTACATGCCGGCCACGCCCACTTTGTTCAATTCGGGCACCCGCCATCCGCAGATGAGCTCCTGCTACTTGCTGAAGGTCTCCGAAGACAGCCTGGAAGGCATCTACAAGTCCATCACCGACTGCGCGAAGCTCTCGAAGTTCTCGGGCGGCATCGGCATCGACTGGACGAGTGTTCGGGCCTCAGGCTCCCTCATCAAGGGCACCAACGGCCTTTCCAACGGGATCATTCCGTTTCTCAAAGTTTTCGACTCCTCCGTCCATGCCGTTAACCAAGGCGGAAAGCGAAAGGGCGCGGCTGCCGTCTATCTCGAACCTTGGCACGCGGATATCGAGGCCTTTCTTGAACTCCGCAATAATACGGGCGCGGAAGAGCGTCGCACGCACAACCTGAATCTGGCGCTTTGGATTCCGGACCTGTTCATGAACCGCGTCGGCGCGGATGAGAAGTGGAGCCTGTTCTCTCCGGCCGAAACTCCGGACCTGCTCGACTGTTACGGCGAGGAGTTCGAGCGCCGCTACGTCGCGCACGA
>JAYVOO010000617.1:0-3062 GCA_043757905.1 Oligoflexia bacterium | reverse complement strand
GCTTGGTCTGCGAGATCACCCGGGAGCCCGGCGGTAGCCGGGTGGCCGAACAGATCCGCAAGGTGATCTTGAAAAATCAGATGGACCCTTGGACCGAGCTCTTCCTTTACGAGGCCTCGCGCGCCGAGCATCTGGCCAAGACAATCCGGCCGGCACTGGCAGCGGGCAAGATCGTGCTCTGCGATCGTTTCGCGGATTCCAGTCTCGCTTACCAGGCGCATGCCCGTGGACTGCCGTGGAAAGAGGTCTTGCTCCTGAACCGGATCGCGACTCGGGGTCTTGTCCCGGATCTGACCGTGCTCCTGGACATCGATCCGGCGGTGGGCTTGAAACGCGCGAGCGACAAAAACCGCTTCGAGGCCGAGGGCGTGGCTTTCCAGAAGAAAGTGCGCGCCGGTTTCCTGAAGGCAAGCAAGGAAGAGCCCGCGCGCTGGCTGGTCTTAAAGCCTGCCACTCCCGACGCGCTCGCGCTGCGGGTTTTTGAAGAGTACCGCCGCCGTGGCTAAGAAAACCGATACCGCGCCAAAACAGCAGATCAATCCGGTCCTGCCACTCCCCGAGCGCGTGATCCGGCATCATCTCGCCACGCTCGAGCGCCCGATGCGCGAATGGAAGTCCAGTGGCCGCATCCCGCCCGTCCTGCTTTTGTCCGGCATCTCCGGCATCGGAAAAAGGAGCATGGCCCACTATCTCTCGCAGTGGATTTTCTGCGAGCGAAACGGCTTCGCCAAACCCGCGCCGGGCGACGACGACCAAGGCGCGATGGATCTCTTCGGGGGCGGCGCTCTCGAAACGCCTGTTCCCGTCGAGGCATCCGCGGCCGGTGAAGCGCTGATCGAGCCTTGCGGCGAATGCCCAGCCTGCCTGCGCGCGCTTCACGGAACCTGGGTGGATTTCACCGAAGTCCGGCCAGAGAGCGACGGCGAGACCGAGTCGCGCACGCTCAAGGCCGACCAGTTCCGCCAGATCAAGTCGCAGCTCGGCTTCGGCGCGCATGAGGGCGCTTACCGCGTCGTGCTCATCCCCGACGCCGACCGCATGACGCCGCAGGCGGCGAACTCGATGCTGAAACTTCTCGAAGAGCCGCCCCCCGGCTGGATTTTTCTGCTGACCGCTGGCGATCCCGCGCTGATCCTGCCTACGGTCCTCTCGCGCTGCCAGCAGATGCGCTTTCGCCCGTTCAACCTGGATGAGATCCGCGCGCTTGTCGCCGACGCAGGCGTGCCGGCCGCGCGCGCCGAACTCTGCGCGCAGCTCGCGCAAGGCAGCTGGGGACGCGCCCTAAAACTTGCGGAGCCAGAGATGTGGGAGCAGCGGCCGCAAGTGCTGAAACTTTTCCAGGATCCCTCGGCCGCGATCAACCCGTTGATCGACTGGGCGGCTTCCGCGCCCGAGAGTTTCGACTTGCTTCTCAACCAGCTGGAAAGTCTGCTTGCGGAGCTCGTACAGTGGAGTCTGAAGCCCGAGGCCTCCGAAGCTAAGGCCTGGCAGAATTCCGACGCCAAAGCGGCGCTTCTCGCATACGCCAAGCTCCGAGTGCCGCAGCCTACCTCGGCACCGGCCGCGCGCATGCGCTGGCTCGATTCGCTGGATCGTCTGGCCCAGGTGCGGAGGCGCGCGCCCGCGCCGCTCAACCGCAAGATTCTCCTTCAGGACCTGCTCTTGCCGTTCCTCGCATGATCGACGTCCAGGGCGCCGGCAAACAGTTTGGCGGACGCTGGGCTTTCCGCGGGCTCTCGCTGAACGTGCGCAAGGGTGAGTCGGTCGCGCTGATCGGCCCTTCGGGCGGCGGCAAGAGCGTCTTACTGAAACTCGTCGCGGGGCTTCTCGCCCCCGACGAAGGTTCCGTCCGGGTCGGCACCGATAACGTCGGCATGCTCTTCCAGAAGAACGCGCTCTTCGATTCGCTCACGGTCCTCGAGAACCTGCTCTTCCCCTTGAAGGAACGGAAAGGAATCCGCGGACCCGAGGCCCGCGCAACAGCCTCACGCTTTCTCGATTCCGTCGGCCTGAGTGGCACAGAGAACCTTTATCCCGACGAGATCTCGGGCGGGATGCAGAAGCGCCTGGGCATCGCGCGCGCGTTGATCGTCGAACCTGAGGTCATCCTCTACGACGAACCAACGGCGGGCCTGGATCCGATCACTTCCAAGACGATCGCTGAGCTCATCCGCAAGCTCCGTGGCAAGTCCGGAGGAACCGTGCTCTGTGTGACCAACGACATGCAGCGCGCTTATCAGCTGGGTGATCGGATCTGCCTGCTCGCGCAGGGGCGGCTTCTCGAGGGCGGGACGCCCGATCAAGTCAAAGCGACCTCCGATCCGATGCTCAGGCAGTTCATCTACGGCTTGAAACGCGGCCCCTTGACCTCGGCACTCGACGCGACGGAGCCGGAGGCGGCAACATGAGCATCGTTTTCGAGAATGTCAGCAAACGCTTCAGTCGCCAGATCCTGGATCAGATCAGCTTCGAGGTCCAGACCGGCGAAGTGCTCTTTATCCTCGGTCGAAGCGGCATGGGAAAATCCGTCACGCTCAAGCACATTGTCGGAGTCATGAAACCCGACTCGGGCCGAGTGATCGTCGACGGCCACGATCTCACGCTGCTCGACGAGAACGAGCTTGCCTCGATCCGGCGGATTTGCGGGATGGTTTTCCAGCACCCGGCGCTACTGGATTCGCTCTCGATCTACGACAACGTGGCCTTCGGTCTACGCACGCCTCAGTACTTGCTCGCACGAAAGACGCCACTCACCGAGAGCGAGGAACGGCGGATCGTGCTCGAGAAACTCGCGCTCGTGCACCTGGACGCTGACATCCTGGACCGCATGCCGCCCGAAATCTCATACGGGATGCAAAAGCGAGTCTCACTCGCGCGCACGATCGCGCCCGAGCCGCGTTACTTGCTTTTCGACGAGCCGACGACTGGGCTCGACCCGATCACCACGACCGCGGTCAACGACCTGATCTCCGAGCTGTCGCGCAAGCTCAAGGTCACGAGCGTCGTCGTATCGCATGACATGTCCTGCGCGCTCAAGATCGCGGACCGGATCCTGATCCTGG
>JAYVOO010000616.1:0-3062 GCA_043757905.1 Oligoflexia bacterium | reverse complement strand
TCCGCGGAAGACGAGAAACTCAAGAAGGCGAAGCCGGCCGAAGTAGTGCCCGCCGATAAAAAACTGAGTAGTGCGCTCGAGGTCGAAGGCGCGAGCGCGGGGAAGTCGGGGGACGCGAATCCAAAGGCCTCTGCTCGGGCGGATCGTCTTCTGTCCGGTAACGCCGCAGCCCAGTCAGACACTGAAAAAGTCGCGGAAGCCGGAGCTGGCAGAACTGCCGCCAAAGAAACCCAGGCCGGGAAACCCCAGGCATCTGGGAAGTCCACGCTGTCGAACACGCCGCCCGCCGCAGGGCGAGGCCTGGACAAAGCTGCAGGGACTGCTGGGTCGCTTCAGAAGTCTGCGGCCGTGCCGAGTAAAGTCGAGCCCAAGACTGTCATTGAGGCTGATCCCAGCGCGGGGGCTGCTGCGGCTGCGGAGGCTGCCGAGGCGGAGAAAGTCAAGGTCGCGCGGTATGAGAGAAAGCGTGAGGAGCTGGACAAGGTTGAGCGCCAAGGGCGCAAAGTTGAGAAGCGGTTGGCTCCGATCGCGCATCCGCCGCGCGAAGCGAAGGAACGGACAGCGGCCTTCGGCGCGCCGCGTGCATCCTCGACCGGAGGTGAGAAAGTGCGGACTCGCGAGGCAAAAGCCGCCCCCGTCGAGAAGGTTCCGGTGACGACGCGGGGAGGGGCAGGCGCATCCAAGCCCCGAGAAGCGCCGATCAAGACGGAGTTCCGGGATCGCCAACGGGAAGGCCAAGGAAATGCGGCGACGCCGTTCAACCAAGGTGATCTCGCGGACGACGATCGCGGCGCTTGGAGCACGCATGAGTCCGAGGATGAGGACCAAGTCTCGCCGGATGCTCGCAGGCTTCGTCGGGCACTGCGCGCTTTGGGAATGAAAGCGCGCCTGCGCGTCGCCCAACGGGCACGCCTGCCTGGAGAGCCGGAAGCCGCGGTCGCGGCCTCACCTGCGCTCGAGGCGGCGAAATCGCGCGCGAAAGGCGAGCGGGCTGATGCGAAAATCGCAGCGGATTCCGTTAAAACGCGCAGCGCCAGATCCAGCGAAAGGGATGGCGACAAGGACCGGAACAACAAGGAAGAAGACCGTCCGCTTCTCCTGCTGATCTGGGACGCCGTGCGAAGGATCTTTCGCCGGGAGTAGGCTTCCGATAAACTTGAATGAATGAAAAACTCAGCATGGTCAGGGATTCTACTTTCGGTTCTCCTTCCGCTCGGCGCCGCTCATCCTGCCGAGGCCACAAACTCGTTTGAGCGGGTCGCCCCTTCGGCGCTTCCGGCTCAGCCGCTCGACGGAGAGCTGGGTGGACTGAAGACTGCCCTCACTCGGCAGGTCGCCGTGTGCATGGGACAGGATCTCACGGCAAAGCGGAGCTTCGGCACACGCACCGTGACACGCCAGCGCTGGTGCGTGGATACAGCCCAGGAAGCGATCCAGCTCATTGCTCAGTCTACGACATTCGCAGGGTTCCTGGCCAAGGCGCGGAAGCGCTTCGAGTGGTACCGCACGGTCGGCAGCGACGGGCAGGGGCTCGTGCGTTTCACTGGCTACAACTCGCCGACGCTTCACGGGAGCCGCGCGAAGAGTGGACCCTATCAGTTTCCGATTTACTTCCGCCCCGCCGATCTCGTCGAGGCAACTGAGAACGGCAAGACGGTCTGGCGCCGGAAGACCGCGAGCGGGGCGCTCGTTCCTTACTATAATCGCAGCGAGATCGATCAAGCAGGCGCGCTCGCTGGAAAAGGCCTCGAGATCGCGTATGTCGACGATCTTCTTTCCGTCTCGATCTTCCAGATCGAAGGCGCGGGCTCGATCCTTCTCGAGCAGGGTGCGGGATCCGGCAAGAAGCTGCGCCTGAACTACGCGGCCCAGAACGGCTATCCGGTGACCACGCCGCGCAAAGTGTTGCAGTCCCAGGGAGTCGCGGCCGAGTATTTGACGATCCCGGGCATGAGACGCTACTTCCGCGAGCATCCCTCCGAACTGGTGCCGGTTCTCTCGAAGAACGAGAGCTATATCTTCTTCGACGAGTCCACTGAAGAACCCAAGGGCGTCGACGGCCTCACGCTCACGGCAAGCCACTCACTCGCGGTGGACCTCAAGGTCTTCCCGGTGGGCGCGCTCTCCTTCTTCACGACCCAGAAGCCCGTATTCAATTCCGCGCACGACGATGCGGCTGGCTTCGAGCCGTTCGCGCGCTTTGGTGTCACGCAGGATACCGGAGGCTCGATCACGGGTCCTGGCCGCTGCGACATCTACTGGGGCGATGACGACTACGCGGAGCTCGCGTCGGGCACGGTCAACCACCCGGGCGAGCTCTTCGTCGCCCTTCTCCCCTAGTACCTGCTTAGTTCTGGATCAGCTTCAAGTAGCTGGCCGTGAACTGATCGAGAGCGGCGTCGCACTCGCCGACATCGCGGATCACGCGGTCCGCGCAGGCCTTCCCGGGTTCGACGAACTGGTCGTGCATCGGCTTCACATGTCTGAGGAATTGCGCTTCGACCCCTTTGGGGGTTCGCCCGCGCTCGCTTACGTCGCGCTCGAGGCGCCGCGAGAAGCGCAGATGCTCGGGAGTATCGAAGAAAACCAGCTCATCGAAGAGAGCGCGAACCTCGCTCGGGTGGAATATCAGGATGCCGTCCACCAAAATGATCCGTTTCGGCGGAAGAGGTAGCGTCTCCTCGAGCCTGCGGTGGGTCGCGAAGTCGTAAATCGGAATTTCAATGTCCTGCCCAGCCTTCAGCCGGACCAGGTGTCGGGCGAGAAGTGGGAAGTCAAGCGAGTCGGGGTGGTCAAAGTTGACCGAGCCCCCGTCGAAGTCAAATCGCGCCGACTGATCGATGTAATAGTTGTCTTGGAAGATGAGAGCGCAGCTCGCGTCCGGGAGACGCGCCTTGAGCGCTCGCGCGAAATAGGTCTTGCCCGAGCCGCTGCCGCCAGAGATGCCGACGATATGGACTGGGTGTCCGGGGGGCTTCATTTGGTCTGGAAGAGGCGGTCGCCCGCGTCGCCAAGACCGGGCACCAGGTAGCCGTCCGCGTTCATTTCCTGTTCGATGTTGA
>JAYVOO010000615.1:0-3065 GCA_043757905.1 Oligoflexia bacterium | reverse complement strand
CCGGGCATTACGCCTGCGTGAACCACTTGATGGGTTTCACGCCGCAAAGCTGGATCTGGGGCTCCGTCTGGAAGGCGACCGTCACGAATCCAGGCTTCTTTGGCCTGGCTTTGCTTTATCTGGGGATACTAGGGCACTCGATTTTCCGTATCGCTCGAGCTGCGCGGGATCGAGCCGGCGCCGCAAATCCTGCACGAGCGTGACCGGATTCACCTTAAACGCCTGCTCCGGCGTGACCAAGAAATTGTAGCGGATCAGATGGCCGAGCGCCGCAATCCCATCCTTCCAGCTGATCTTCTTGCCCTGGATCCGCGTGCGCGGATAGTAGCGGATGGGCACCTCATGGATGCGCGCCGGGCACTTGGCCACGTAAGCGGTGAGCTCGACTTCGATACCGAAACGCTTGGACTTCAGGCGCATTGCTTGAAGGATCTCTTTGCGGAACACCTTGTAGCAAGTTTCCATGTCGGTCAGATAGATGCCTGAGAACAGGTTGCTCAAGACGGTCAGAAAACGGTTCACGAAATAATGGTAGGTGCGGTGAACCTGGGTCACGGTCTTCTTGAAGCGGCTCCCGAAAACGACGTCCGCTTGGTTGTCCAGAATCGGCTGCAGAAGCGAAGGAATATCGTTCGGGTCGTACTCATAATCCGCGTCCTGAATCATGATCAAATCACCGGTCGCCTGCTCGATCGCTGCCCGGATGGCTGAGCCTTTTCCCAGGTTGCGTTTGAAGTCGATCAACAAGAAACCATGCTCCGCCTGCTTACGGCGCAAGATCTCGCCCGAGGTGTCGGTCGAGCAGTCGTTCACGAAGATCCACTCGCGCTCGAGCGGGCACGGAATCGAGAAAAGATACCCGATGGCTTCCTCGAGATGCTTGGCTTCGTTGAAGACTGGAACGATGACAGTGAGCCTCATTTGAGGCCCACCGTACTTCCTCCCGGGCCACCTGGCAAATGCATGTTTCCGGTTGCCTTGACCTCAGCGTTCCCTCTAGGATGGCGCCTTCATGGACACTCCGGCCGAAGCCTGCCACCGCCCTCAGCCGACGAGTCGCCTTGCCCTCTGGGCACTCGGGATCGCGCTCATTTTCGGTGTCCTCGTCCGCTATGTCTGGATCATGGACATGGAGTTTAAGGGCGACGAACAGTTCCTATATGAGCAGAGCCAGCTCGTCGGGGTCACCCAGCCCTGGCCCGAGCTCGGCATGGTTTCAGGCGTCGGTACAAAGCAACCCGCCCTCTGCACTTGGATCCTTCCGATCCTCCAGCGGGTTTTTCGTTTCACCGACCCGACGGGCGCCGCGCGCGCCATTCAGTCGATGAATATCCTGGCCCTGTTCTTGTTTGCCGCATTCGCCTGGAGACGCATCCCGCGCGAAGACCGAGAAGTTTGGATCTGGGGCGTCGCGCTCGGCGCAGTGAATCCAATGGCCGTCATTCTCCAGCGAAAAATCTGGTCCCACTCGGCGCTGCCGCTCTTCTCGTTTCTGGCCATGGCCGCATGGTGGCGCCTGGATCGCTGGTGGGGAGCGTTCGTCTTTGGCCTTCTCGGGATCCTAATCGGGCAAGTCCACATGAGCGGCTTTTTCTTTCTGGCTGCCGTTCTGATTTGGAGCGCGCTCTATCGACGCAAGGAATGGCGCTGGGGATTTACGGCGGCGGGATTAGCGCTCGGATCGATCCCGATGATTCCTTGGCTGAAATACATGTTGACGTCGAGCCCTCCCGTCGACCACACGGTCTGGATCCCTGGATATTTCTATCGGCTCTGGGGCACTGGGGCCGTGGGGCTGGATCTGCGGTGCTCGATTCATAGCGTGCTTCGCAACTTTCTCACGACACCCGAGATCGGCGGCCAGAAGACCTACCTTGCGCTCCTGGTTTTCGCTGCGACCGCGGTGCTCGGAATCTGGATCGTGGGCCGGGCCATACGGCTGAAATGGAAATCGCGCGGCGCCGTGCGCCGACCGCTCTCCAACAGCGTAATCCTCCAGTGCGCGGGTTTCTGGGGTTACGGACTGATTCTGACCGCGCTTCGGATACCGTTGCATCAGCACTACCTGATTGTCGCATTCCCGCTGATGTATGTTTGGTTTGCGCAGCAAGCGCTCCATCCTGTGCCCTGGACGCCCGCGCAAGAGCCTTTGGCGCGCACTCGAACAGGCCTGGCAGCGGTGCTCGCGCTGCAGATGGCGCTCACCGTTTTTTTCTTAAACTATATTCACGTCAACCATGGCGCACCTACCTCGGATTACGGAGTCACCTATGGAGCCCAAGAAATCGCTCGCAAGTTTAGCCCCGACCGCTTTCGATAGCGCGTTAGCCGTTGTCCTCGCTTTTGCAATTCTCTATCCGCTCGCCATGCGCGGCATCGACCCCCACCATGACGGGCTCATGTTGAAAGGCGCCTGGGACGTGGCCAGCGGGCAGACGCTTTTTCGCGATACTTTCGCGCAGTACGGCCCCCTTTCAACCTGGATCCATGCGGGCGCGATCCTGATCTTCGGCAAGTCCCTGCTCTCGATTCGGCTGGTCACCGCGCTGGCCTATGCAGGGACCGCTGGGCTCCTGATCAAACTTTGGAGCAGCTATCTCACGCGCGGTTGGGCCTGGCTTTCCTTCGCACTCTGGATTCTTCTCGCTCCCGAATATCCGAAAATCTGGACTTTCCTACCTTGGTCCTCGGCGCTCGTCCTGCCGTTTCAAGTCGGAGCGATCCTGGCCTGGGTGCGTTCAGCGCGCGCGGGAAACCAGAGCGCTCCGTGGGCGATCTTGGCCGGCGTGCTTTGCGCGCTTGTCTTCTGGATGCGCACTCCCGTCGGGATCACGATGGCCGGGGCGATGTGCCTGGGCGAGCTCGTGATCGCGGCTCGCACCCGGAACTACCGCGAATCTTTGCGGCGGGGAATCTTCTTGATTCTCGGCATGGGCATCGTCCACCTGGCTTTCGTTGGCAAACTTGCGATGTCAGGAACACTAGAAGGATGGTTAAACCAGTGCCTGCTCTGGCCCTCGAAGTGGGCGCAGAATATCGGGATGAGTTCGGCCAACGTCCTGCGT
>JAYVOO010000614.1:0-3068 GCA_043757905.1 Oligoflexia bacterium | reverse complement strand
GCACGTGCTTCTCGGTCAGACCGCGCAGCATGATGTTCGGGTCCAGCTGGCCGGCCAAGGTGACGAGGCGCTGGTCCATGAACGGCGTGCGGCCTTCGAGCGAATGCGACATCTCCTGGCGGTCGCCCAAGTTGCCGAGGATGTAATGCAGGAGATCCGTGCGCATGCTGGTCCAGACGTTGAGATCCGTCTCCGAACGCAGCGGTTCGCCCTGCAGGAAATCCTCTTCCATGTACTGGCCCAGCTCCGCGGCTGCGTCGCGGATGAACCGGTCGAAGTCGTTCTGAGAAGTATAGCGCGTGAGCCGGCGGCGCGAGACGCGCCCGAAAACGGCGGGAACTTTTCCCCGGAAGTAAGGCGAGATCAGGTCGTTAGCGGAGACCGAGTTTCCGTCCAGGTGCTTCGCGCCGGCCTTGCCCTCACGCTTCAAAAACGCCTCCATCATACCAGCGCCGAGCCTCGGATGCCTCTCGGTGAAGCGCCGGAGCTTCTGGATGCGAAGGTAGGCGTAGCCTCCAAACCACTCGTCCGCGCCTTCGCCCGAGAGCACGACTTTCACGTGCTGGTGCGCGAGGCTCGCGAGCAGGTTTTTGGCCGCCCCGTGCGGGTTGGCGATCGGGTTCTCGAACGCGATGATCGAGCGCTTCAGGTGTGGCAGGAAATTCCGGCCGGTCATCTGGATGATATGATGCTCGACACCGAGGTGCTTGGCAATCGCGGCCGCCTTCGCGCTCTCGTCGAACTCAGGCTCTGAAAAGCCGACAGTGAAAGCCTTGGGTTTGGCTCCGTTCTTCACCATGAGAGCCGCCACGAGCGCACTATCGATGCCGCCACTCAAGTAGGTGCCAACCTCGACATCCGCGACCAGCCTGCGCTTGACGGCGCCGTCCAGCTCGTAGCGCACACGCTCGATCGCATCCTGGCCGCCGAGCTTGCGCTCGACGTTCAGCGGAACGCGCTGGTAGGCCTTCCAGGTGAGCTTGCCGGTCGCCTGATCGTATGTGTAAACTCGGCCCGGAAGCACATGAAACGCCCCTTCGACGGCGGTCCGAGGCGGCACAAGCATGCGCGCGAGGAACCGCTTCACGTAGATCTCGTCTAGAACCGGCGTACCGTCCTGAAGCGCTTTTACTTCGCTCGAAAGAGTCAGGGTCTCCGCATCCTGCCGCATGAAAAGCGGCTTCACGCCGTGGAGGTCGCGGCCGAAATGCAGCTTCCGCTCCTTCTGGTCGAAGAAGATGAAAGCGAACTCGCCCGAGAGCGGCGAGAGCGCCTCGGTTCCGCCGGTCGCGAAGAGATTCAGCAGGACTTCGCTGTCGCTCTTTGTGCGGAAGCGGATGCCGCGCGCGATCATCGCCTCGCGGTGGTGATTGTAGTCGTAAAGCTCGCCGTTGACGATGCCGATGTAACGGTCGTCATGGCTCATCAGCGGCTGCGCGCCGCCGGCCAAATCGACGATGCTCAAGCGCAGATGCACGAGCGCGACCCGGGGATCTTTCGGGTCATGGTAGAAGCCGTAACCGTCCGGACCTCGATGCGCGAGCTTGCGAACGGGGCCAATCAGTTCCTCTCGGAGGATCGGGCGGTTGCGAGTGACTCTGCCCCAGATGCCGCACATAAATAGGTTTCGAGATTCCGCCCCTCAGCTGGGAACGGATCTCCCTCCGTCCATGACGATCGTCTGACCGATGATCTGGCTGGCGGCTTCCGAGCATAGGAACGCGACGAGCGAGCCGACTTGCGCGGCGCTGGTCAGCTTGCCGGACGGAGTCTCGCTCAAGGACTTCTGCACGCGGGCTTCGCTGTCGGGGAAAGCCTCGACCGCGTCCGTCATCACCATTCCGGGCGAGACCAGATTGACCGCGATACCGCGGGGCGCGAGCTCGACCGCGTAATGGCGAAAGAGCGACTCGAGCGCTCCCTTGCTGGCTCCCACGGCTGCGTAATGCGGAAGCACGCGAGTGCCTCCGCTGGATGTGATCCCGATGATACGGCCTCCTTGAGGGATCTGAGGGCTCAGCTCCCTGAGAAGATTATGAATGGCAAAGAGATTGATGTCGAATGTCCATTTCATATGGCGCGCGGAAAGCTCCATCGCGGCCTTGTGAACTCCGCTCGCCGCCGAATGAACGACGATATCGAGCTGCGGAGCACGCTCCTTGAGAAGCGTCACCGTGCCTTTGAACGCTTCGTCATCCGTCAAGTCGGCGCGCAGGCATTCAATCACCGAGCCCGTGGCTTTCGCCTCTTCGGACGCCTGAAAGGCTTCGGCAGACTTGCGATCGCGCGCGTAAACCGCGAATACTTTTGCGCCCTGGCGGGCCAGCTCGAGTGAGATCGCCCCTCCGATTCCCCGTGTCCCGCCCGTGACCAGCGCTGTCTTGCCAGCAAGTGGTCCGTTCGCGCTCATGAGGCGCTGTCCCCGAGCGAGCGCCCGCCGTCGATCGTCGTCACGGTTCCTGTGATGTAAGCGGCGTCGGCCGAGCAGAGAAACGCGATCAACGCTCCGACTTCATCGGCGGAGCCGAGCCTTCCGGCGGGGATGCGTTTTTTGAGTGCGTCCGCGTCTCCCTCCGGCCCTGTGAGCTTTTCGACGATCCCGCGGGTCATCGGCGTCTCGATCAGCCCGGGCGCGACCGCGTTCACGGTCACGCCGCGATGAGCGACCTCGAGCGCCAAAGTCCGCGTGAAACCCTCGATGCCGGCCTTGGCGGCCGCGTAATTGGCCTGGCCCCGCTTGGCGAAGCGCGCGCTGATGGAAGAAAGATTCACGATCCTGCCGAAGCGGTCCTTGTACATCGGCTTCAGCACGAGCTGCGAAAGCGACATCGTGACGAGCAGATGCTCCTGGATGAGCGCCTGGTGCTCGACGAAGTCCGTAGTCATGAAAAGCCCGTCGCGGATCCGGCCGGCCGAATTCACGAGGATCGAGGGAGACTTCTCGAACTCGGATTGGATCTGCTCGATCAGCGCGGAGGCGTCGATATGAGTCGCGAGCGCCTTTCGGAACGCCCGCACTTTGAGGGCTGGGTGCTCGAGCTGAAGCGTGCGTTCGGCCTCGGCGGCCT
>JAYVOO010000613.1:0-3070 GCA_043757905.1 Oligoflexia bacterium | reverse complement strand
AGGATCGCGGTAAAACCTGCCGCGTGAGCGGCCACCACCAGGTGTCCGTTGCGAAGCTTCTCCCACCCACGGTACGCAGCGGTTTCGAAAGCTACTCCCAGTTCGGTGAGAAGGTCCCTGAGCTGGTGAGGAAGATTGTGATCAAGCAGCAGCATCGCCGGGGCCGAGCTTCTCGACTTGTTTGGAGGCGAAGCGCAGGACATCCGGCAGGGCCTCGGGCGGGAAACCAGGGTAGTCTTCGGCGATCTCGGCGCCGGTCATACCTTCCGCCAAGCAGGCCAAGATGTGAGAAACGGAGAGCCGGGTCCCCTTGACGGTGGGCTGGCCTCCCAGAAGGTCGGCATCCCTCACAATCCACTGATAGCCCGGCAGGGTCTTAATTTCGGCGCTCATAGTCTCAATATAGCCTAGATGTTGCCGACCTGCGGGTCGAACCACTACGGCATCCACGCCGCCTTCGGACTCAATCACGGCGATTAGCTGCGCCTTCGAGACCCAGCCTCGCTCTTCAAGCAGATCGGCGACAATGACGCCTTTTCGATCCCTGCGTACAGCCGAAATCTTATCCGGTTCTATAATCTCTTCGGTTCCGGGGTTCCAACTTTCCATTCGTTCGACCGCATCAACTACCCGTAAGAACTCTTTGGCAATCAATGATTTTAGTTTGCGGTTGAGGTCGAGCTGGGTCCAACGCTTAAGAAGCTTGCGATAATTGGCGACATCATTTCCGTCCCTGACGGGCGCGTACGCGGCGACCGCATCAAAGATGCTGCTGCTCCAGTACTTCTTAGTTCGCAGCAGCCGCCCCAAAGCACGACGGCCCGTTTCGTAGCCGGGAAAGACGGCGAAACCGTCGGCCGCTCCGATCGAGCCGTTCTCTTTCGCGAAGGTCCCCAAGGACCAAATATTTTTCGGGTTGTTGTTGCGCCACGCGGGCGAACCGCCCGTCTTGACCAGTTTGCCACCATCGTTGCGGTGATAGATGACTTTGCGACCCTTCCCCTTCTCAGCCTTAACGAACATTCAGCTGCATTCCGCTCAAGACGTTCATCAATACGCTCTTATGATGATGCCCCGTGTGGGCCGAGAACAACGTCCCGATCACAGCCAGCTCTTTTCCCTCCGAAAAATGCACTGCCTTCCTACATTCCCCCCCGCAAAGAAGCTGGACCTCTCTCACGTCATCTTGTGTGTAGAAAAGCTCGTCTCCCGGATCGGCAAGTACGCGCACGCTGCTATTTAAATGGAGGATCCAATCCCGCTCCAAACGGTCTCCACGCGCGACGCTCTCGTAGTTGGGTGGACCCGCGAAATTCTGAAGAGTCACGGTGCCGCGCAAAGTCACTACGGCGGGTTCGTATCTAAGAACCTCGGACGCATGGGAGATCGAAGCAAGACTCGACAGCGTGAGGATGAAAATTAGGACTTTTTTCATGGGGTCAATATAACTCAAACTTAGGACTATGGCACCCCTGCTAGCTGATCGCGAACAAAACCCTGGCTGCCGCCGACATGCTTCGCCACACCTTCATTGGTGAGTAGCACGGCCTTCAGTGGCCGTAGGTCAGCCGGTCCGAGCGCCTTCGGCTCCGGGTAAGCCTCGATCTCGATAACCACCACCGCGTCGCTCAGCTCCCCTATCCGTTCGCCCACTTTGCTGACTTGCCCAGCAATTAGTAAAACTCCCATCAACTGGTTCTTCCGTTCTGGTTCCTACCCGGCGAGTTTCCGCTCCCGGAGCTTTGAGGCAGTCTGCTGGATCTTCCGATACTTCGGCCTATTCAGGACCTCTGATCCATTCGGGAAGAGGATCAAGCCGGGATCTATGCCATAGACCGCCGCCAGGCGAAGAGCCACCTCCTGGCCCACGGGGCGCTTATCGCCTTCGATCGCGCTCAAGTTCGGGACCTTGATTCCCGTCACCTTCTCGATGTCCACCAAGGTAAAGCCGAAGCTCTTCCGGAAAGCCCGAATCACTTTCCCAGGAGTCAGCTTCGGCTGCTTTAATCTGAAAAAATCGGTCATCTCTTTTTACCATCCTTCGCATAGTCATGCTCCGCCGTAATGCGCAGAACTTGCACGATGCCTTGCGTATTGAATCGGTAGTTTAGAATCCGACCTCGATTCGAGAAGCTTGAGGCCCTGCAACCCGCCCAGTGCCCAATTAGTGGATGATCGTTCCACTGTCCTGGGTGTTTCTGAAGCTCATCAGGCCCGTGCTTGCGTACCATCTGCGCCCACAGATTGATCACGACCCGATCGTCCTCCGCTAGGCCCCTGCCCTCCCAGACCTCCTGCGCTTCAGGGGCTAAGTCAATGGTCCAAGGTTTCGCAGGTCGGCCACCCATATTATCGGATATGATAACTTATCTAATTTGATAAATCAATAGTTCCGCCTTCAGATGGTTTTCCGATAAACATTAAAAGTAATGGAAGCGATATCAGGTCTTCCGAAACTGGAGACTCAATAAAAGGATCAGGGCAGGCTCTTGCCCGGCTCGCCCAGATAGCGGGTCGCCGCAGGTAGCGCTGACATCGAAGGCGCCTTCGAGGGATCGAATGGCGGCCATGAGATCGTCCCCGGCCACCAGTCCGGCCGGATAGAATATAAGATTCCAGGCGGAAGCGAGCGCGCTGTCACTGTGGGGTCCCAGATGATTTGGCGGTGAAAGTAGTCGTAGTTCGCATGACGGAGCAGGGTCGCCTCGACATTGAGATCCAGCTCCTGGGCTCCTCCGAGCGAGCTGCCCAAGAGTGTGTAATCCGGGACGAGTGCCGCCGGCTGGAACCCGCTGAACCCGGTGTTACCGATATTGGGAAACCCCAGCTCATAAATCACCTGGACTCCGGTGGACCAGCCGCCATCGTAGCCGGAGCTCTTAGGAGCCTCGTAAAAGCCCCCGTAAGCGAGCGCGCCGCCCATCGAACCGATCGTGGGAAAAGCGTCGGTCCCGAGGATGTTGCCGACCACGTTGAAGTAGTTGCTCATGTGCTTGAGCTTGAGCGCGGAGAGGCCGTTCACGCGGTCGCCGTTTCGCGCGGTGATCCAGTTCCGAAAGAGCGTGTAATG
>JAYVOO010000612.1:0-3070 GCA_043757905.1 Oligoflexia bacterium | reverse complement strand
GGCTCGAAGCCCGCGTTGATCACGCCACCCGAGTGCCGGATGAACTCATGCAGGAAGAGGACGTTGGCTCCGGGCGCCGCTGATTCGCCGATATGGCGGCCCCGAATTCTCGATTCGACGAGTCCGTGCCGGCGTGCGAGCCCCACCAGAGCTTTCGTCGAGAAGATGTGCCGGTGATAGGGCTGGTGCAGACTGACCGCGTAAGGTTCGTAGGGTTTGAGCTTGATTCGTTCCGCGCAAGGCGTGCCCAGGCAGAGCAGCCCGTCGGTTCGCAAGCTCCCCACCATGAGCGCGAACATCGCCGCCGGGTCTTCGGCATGCTCGATCACATCCTGGGCGAGAATGACGTCGTATTTCCGGGCGAGCGCGGCCTCGATCCGGAACTCGTCGATGTAGGGGTCGTATCCGGTGACGTCCGTGTAACCCCGCTTCGAGAGATGCCTCACGAAGAGCCCGGTGCCGCAGCCGAAGTCCAAAATGGAGTCCGACTTCTTCACGCCCATTTGAGGCAGCGCGGAGAGCCGCGTGTCGCAGAAGTGACGGGTCAGGTAGTCCTCGGACTGCCGGGCCAGCGGATAGACGGCGTAATAAGCCGCGAGATCCACGTGCTCTTTCGAATGCAGGGACAGGCAGGAGCCGCAGCGCCAGACGGTGAATTCGCGGTCCTGGTACTCGCGCACAATCGCTGGGATGCGGGCCTGCTCGGAGGCCGCCTCGATCGAGGAATTCTCGCAGAACGGGCAAAGAATGCAATCTTCGTCGGCTTGGGACATCTCCGTTCAAAGTATCTTTTGATCCGGCACGGAGCAAGCATCGACATTGAAATGCGATTTCTCTGCCCCACTTGCGACCAGCGTCTCTCGACCCACCCCGGCAGGCTCTGTGCGCGCTGCCGCGATTCACTCACGCCCTGCGGCCCAATCTGCGCGCTTTGCGCGTATCCGGGATGCGAGGAGAGCAGCTGCAAGCGGCCTTGGCGACGCATGGACGGCATCTCATCCTTTCACTCCGCGTTTCTGTTGATCGAACCAGGCTATTCGATTCTCCGGCGCTGGAAGCGGCTTCGAAGTCCAAGCCTGGATCGCGAGATCCTCGGGATGGACGCGTTCGCACGAGCGATGGCCGCGCTTCCCGGCCGGGTCGACGCGGTCACGGGAGTTCCTCAGAGCTATACCCGCGCCTGGAAGCTCGGAGGCAGTCCGGTCGCGCGCGTTGTCCGGCATCTCGCGAATGCTCTCGAGGTGGAATGCGTCGATGCGCTAGCGACCGGCCGAAACAGCTCTGGCCATCGCCAGGCACTTTTGAATCGGCAAGAGCGCCTTCAGAATCGTCTGGAGTTCGAAGCCCTTCCGGGTTCCTCGCGACTGATTGGAAAACGCGTCCTCTTGGTCGACGACTTCATGACCACGGGCCAGACTCTGAAAGAAGCGGCGCGCGCCTTAAGGACCGCCGGCGTCGCTGAGATTCTCGTCTTCTGCCTGGGGCTCCGACTCTACCGGGGCGCGGGCGAGGCCCTGGCCGTCGACGGGGGCGAGAAGGGCTGCGACCTGCTCGAACGAGAACGAGGGCCCGTAGCCGTCGGTCAGGAACTCGAGGCCAGAAATCTCCTTAAGATGGGCGGGAACACGAAGCGCCTCGCCCGCTGAGTAGACGAAGGCGGCTTCGAAGCGAACCTGTTCGCCGCCGACCGCGCTGAGATTGGACATGAAGTCGGCTTTGCCCTCGGGAACCCAGCTCGTGCCGGTGAACACGCGATCGAGAGTCGTCTTCATCTTGCGAAGCTTCTTTCCAATCTCGTGGTTGTCTTCGACTTCTTCGGCCGAGAGGCAGACGCTCCAGAAACTGCGCTTTCCATCGGAAGAGAAATAGCCCCAGACATGACGCTGCATTTCTTCGCCAGCATCCTTGTGCATGGGCGCGAAGAAACCTTCTTTGAGATCCAGTCCGACCGGGGTTTCGTGCGTGAAGGTGGCCTGGATGATCCCATGCGGTTCGCGGCGCTTGGTGAACGCGAGACCCTTGGGTAGGCCCTGGATATCGCTCAGCAGATCCCAGCGGTCCGCAAAGATCACGCGATTCGCCTCGATGCGCTCGCCCGAAGCCAAAGTGATCGCTTTCAGATGGCCGTGCTCGGCCTCGACTCCGGCCAGCATCCCGCCTTCGATCCTTCGGATGTTCGGGAAGAGATTTCCCGTCAGGCGGGAACGGATTTCTTCTTCGAGCTCTCCCAGAGTCAGGTTGAAACGCGTTTCGAAGAGGTTGACGAAGCGGCGCTCAGGAGCCCAGAGAAGCTCGTCGCGCACTTCAGCGCGGGTTTCGGGAGTCGGAGCCTGGGTCCAGGCCGGCTCACGGAATGCTTTGTTCCGGAACTCGCGCAGGTACGAACCGCTCTCCGACTTGCCTGCTTCGATGCCAAGCCGGCCCGCGAGCGTCAAGATCACTTGGGCGGCTACGCTACCTTGAGCGGCTTCGAGAGTGGGAAGCGGGGCGAGAATCTTAGCGCCGGAACCGGCGATCCAACGGATCGGTGTACGGGATTCTGGGGTGCCTTCGGTGGCCAGGTAACCCACTGCAGCAAGCGCCGCCCAGCCGTCTCCGATTACAATCACCGGTTTCTCTTCCGACATTAAGTACTCCCCCCAAAGAAATGCTGATGCAAGGCCTTCACCCCAGCTGCTGCCTGCGCGCTGGAAACCCCAACGGTCATTGCGAGCGCCGCGGAAGAAGCCATCTTTACCGATATATTGCTGCGCACAAGTACGTCAAGCACCTCTGATAACGCACTGCAGTCTTGTGAGAACCGGTGGCCGGTGACGGAGAGAGGCACGATGTCGTCCGAGAAGCTAAATCCGACTCCAGGCTTTTCTCCTAAAAGCTTCTCCCAGTCCTTCCGGGCGTCGGCTTCCACAAAACCCTGTGCCGACTGATCCGTCAGAACCGGCGCGAGAAGCAGGAGATGGGATCGTCCCGCCGCTCCCAGGAGCGCCGAAAGCTCTTGCGGCGAGCTGGCATCGAGCTTGAGCAGGAGCTTCTCGTCGTCCGACGTGACTCCGGCGATCCCGAACTCCTC
>JAYVOO010000611.1:0-11474 GCA_043757905.1 Oligoflexia bacterium | reverse complement strand
AGCCTGCGGGCTTCGCATTGCCGCTCGGGTTTCTCCTGCTCATGATACCGGCCTCCAGGAGAATGATCCGTGGACGGACACTGGCTCCTTACCTTTGGACCGGGCTGTTTTCGCTCATCGCTTTCTTTCGCATCTACACCGGGATGGGCTGGGCGGCGCCCCGTTATCTTCTTCCTTTCGTGCCGATCGCGTTCGCGCTGATGGCGTTGGGCCTAGAAGAGCTCCGCCGTTCGCATCCCGCCTCTTTCTGGAAGCCGGCATTCGCCGGCATCGGGGCGCTTTTCCTGGTGCATGCCGCTTGGACCGTGACCGCACGCGAGCGATTCGCGGCCAATGAGTCGCAGCAGTTCCTCGAGCGCGGCCAGAGAATCGTCGCTCGATTCCGCGAGGCAGGCGTCACAGTGGTAATGACGGATGTCTATGAGGAAACCAGCCAGTACACGATGTTGGCGCGAGAGGGGATGATTTTCGGCGCGCAGACCTTTCCGAAGCCGCTGACCCATCCCCAGTTCCGGGAGCGAATTGAGAGCTCCAGTCGTGCAGGCGCGCTTTTCGCCGACCCAAGCCGGGTGAGTGAGCATTTGGCGGGATCGGACTGGCAGCTCAAACCTCTGGGGGACGTCGACGGCCGCCTCCTGTATCTCGCTATTCGCAAACTCCCCGGCGTATGAATCGGAAAGCGGCTGCGCTTTGGAAGCTCTGGGACGTGCTGGCTTGGGTCACCGTGATCTTCCCGCTCCTGACCGGGGGCGTGTGGATTCGGAACGCGCATCTCAAGATCGAGTTAAGTCAGGTGACCGCACCGGTCATCGCGCTCGCTCTTCTGATCTGGATCTTACCTGCCTCCCGAGGCGAACGCGTTTCGCGGTTTCGCTCGCTCTCATCTGTCCGCTTCGGGCTTCGCGTGTGGCGCACTTGGGACGGCTTGCTCAAACGAATGCCCGGTAAAACGGTAGGTCTCGCGACGCTGATCGTTGGCGGGCTCTGGACACTGGCGTCTCTCGAGCGCCATTGGGCGTTCGGAAGCAACGCGGGCGATCTGGGGATCTTCACGAGCGCGATCTGGAATCTCATTCACGGCAACGGATACGTTTCGGCAGTAAAGAACGGGATGAATCTCTTCGCGGACCATCAGTCTCCGATCTTTTGGGGAGTGGTGCCGCTGTTCTCGCTCTGGCCCCATGCGGAGACTTTGCTAGTCGTGCAGGGCTTCGGGCTCGCGACGGGAGGTGCCGCTGCCTGGGCGCTTGGCCGCCAGTACGATCACTCGGCTCGCCCCTGGCTCGTGTCGCTCTTGCCGCTGCTCTACTGGGCTTATCTCCCGGTGCGGAACGCAAACGCGTTCGACTTCCATCCCGAGACGCTTCTCCTGCCGCTCTTTCTCTTCGCGATCTGGGGGCTGCAGGAAACAATCCTGCGCCGAAGGGCGCTCGGCCTGCTGTTTCTGGTTCTCGCGCTGGCTTGTAAGGAGTCCGCGGGCCCCGTATGCGTGGGGATCGGCATGGCTTGGATGATCGGCGCCGGGCCCGAGCGCAGTAGGCGATTCACGCGGCTTTTGGCAGGGCCCGCCGCGATCTGCCTGGGACTCGCGGTATTTCTCTTCGATACCCGAGTGGTACCAGGGCTGCTCGGTACGACCTACGCCTATAACGAGAACTTCGCCCATTTCGGCAACGACGGATTGCTGAGCGTGTTGCGCGCGCCGTTTGCGCACCCTGGGATTTTCTTCCGTTATCTACTAGGGGTCGAGCGCCTACGCTTCCTCTTTCTCACGATCGCTCCGCTCGCATTCCTGCCGCTGCTTGGGCCGCGAGCGCTCGTCGGGGTAATACCCGGCTATCTGATGATCTTCCTGAGCTCAGGCACTCATCGCGTGCAGCTCATCTACCATTACGCGATCGAGCCGGCCGTCGGGCTCTTCTGGGCGACGGCTTCCGTGGCGTCGGCGCAGCTCAAGCCCAAGCTCAGCGGCCGCGGGCTGGCGGTCTGGACCGTCGTTTTCGCCCTGGCCTTCCTTGGTCGGAGCGATCTTTATCGGATCCGGATCTTCCAGCGGACGCCGCATTCAGAATGGGTCCGCCTCGAAGCCCTCCCTGCGCTCGCGTCCGAAGTCTCTATCAGCTCCTCGAGCTCGATCACGCCTCACGTTGCTGACCGCCTCTGGGCGCATCATCTGCCGAACCTGCGTATGCCTGCCGAAGCAGCGGTCGATTGCGTGATCTACGACGGAGAGCTGAATAACTTTCCGATGGCGGATGAGGACACTCGCGTGCTTCTCCAGGAGACTTTGCCGCGCATGGGATACGCAGAGGAGTTTCGCTGCGAGACGTTCCGAGCTTGGGCTCGAGGGGGGGCACATTGTTTTCGGGCGTTACCTGTCTGCCCTGCGGCGCCTTAAGGCGTGGGCGCGTGGATGAATAGATATCGCCCGCTTGTCGCGAGCACGGTCCAGTCGCGCTTCAGGAGCTGATCCCGCAGGGAACTCTCTTCGGCGAGCGAGAGGTCCAGCACTAAGGCGCGTGCTTCCGGGTCGAGGTGATGGAGTCGCACTCGCAACCGCGTGCCGTCCCCGATCAGCTGCGGGACGAGCGTTTCATTCATCGCGATTTCGGTTTCTGGCGGAAGGGTGTCAGCCAGGGTCGCAAGCTCGCGGCGCGCGGCCAGATCCGAGGCGCTCGGGAAATTGCGCGAGATCTCCCACCCCGGCCACCGGCCCGAGAAGAGAAGCGCCGCGAGCAAAAGATAGGCGGGCTTGAGGCTCGAACGTCCCGCGCTTGGCGCTTGCTGGAAAGTGGTGACTCCGCGCCAGGCGCCCAGGCAGAGAAACGGAAGGATGATCCAGTCATAGTGAAATTGAAGCGATCGCTGAACCGGAGTGCTGGAAACCAGGTTCATTGAGATCCCGGCGATCGCGGGCAGGATCCAGGGCAAGCTTCGGCGCCGAAAGAAGAACGCGAAGGGAGCGATCAAAAGTAGAAGGTATTTAAGCCGGTCGAAAGTTAGGAAGCGTGTCTTGAGGATCGACCACCAGGCTGAGGGCGAAAAGAGGATGTGCGAGAGAACTTCGGCTGGAGTCGAGCCGTACTCGCCCAGCCGGCGGACGATCTCCGAGCTCTGGCTGATCGCGGGCGAGTAATGAGGAAGGAGCACGCCAAATGCGAGCCAGGTGTAGGCGCCCGAGAGCACTGCGGTGGCGCCGGCCAGCACGAGGCGCTGTTTGTTAGAAAGAAGAAGGTCCCGATCGAAGAGGATCGGTAGCGAGAACATCAGGCAGACCAAGGCGACGTTTTCCTTGCAAAGCATCGCGAGGCCGATCGACGCGAAGTAGAGTAGCCACCTGCTTCTTTGAATCGCGACGCCCGCCAGGAGCAGGAAGCAGAACGCCGGCACGTCCTCGCGAAAGTCCCAGACCAATCCCGCGCGAAAGGCCCGCGAACACATCAGTGGGACCAAGGCGTAGAACCAGAGTGAACGACGGGATCCGAGCTCGCTTGCCCGTAGCGCCAGGAGCACCGCGGCCCAGGGCAAGAGACCTTGCAGCGCGAAGATCCATTCGTCGGCTGCGAACGGACCGCGCAAGAGAAACGACAGCGGAAAGAAGACGTATGCCAAGTGGACGCCGAGATAGGAGCCGCCCGGGCATTCGGCGCAGACGAGCAGAGGGCGCCCTGCGCTCCCCCAGGCATTCAGGAGTGCGGGATTCACGCAGCCCTGATCATAGTAGTTCGTGTGCAGGCTCCAGTGCTTGAGGCAATGCGCGAGTACGAGCGCCGCGACCAGGCCCGAGAAAAGCAAGACCGTGCGTCGTGTGCCGCGGGAGGGGTCGGTGAAGTACTGCGCGAGCCGTTTGAGCAAAGCCAGGACTGGGGAATTGGTCAGCGGGTTCAGCCGCGAACGCGCGTAAAGAATTGCCACGAGCCCGAGCACCCAAGGGTCGAGCGACGAAAACTCGACCCGACCGACAGGGAGATGCATCACCGTGCCGCCGGTCACGAGCATGGCCGCGATCAGTGCGCCGAGCGCGCACGCGACTAGGTCTAGGAGCTTCACTTGCGGATTCCGACGTCCATCCAGAACGGCCCGTACTGGCAGGCTTTCCAGTTGAATGCCGAGTGCTCACCCAGTTCCAGGTTCAGCGCCTGAAGGCTTTTCCGATCCTCGTCGCGTTCCGGGCCTTCGTACTTTTCGTACAGGTTTTCGCTGATTATTCGGTTGATCATCAGGAAGTCGGATGTCGGGCCGGGTTTGGGCCCGTGCTCGACCTCGAGTTCCTTGAACCGAAACGAAGCTTCGGCGAGCGCGTCGGGAAGCTGCGCCTGCCAGGCGCGGATCGGATGCGCATGTCCGGTCGAAGCGATGGAGCGCTCGATGCAATCGTTCCATTCGAGGTAATTTCCCCAAGAATATGCGGCGGGGGTGGCTGTCGCCGTGCGAACGGCGGATACGAGAAATCCCGTGGCCGCAAGCGCGGCTAGCACCGTGAGCGCTGCGAGCGAGCGGATGGGTGCGCGCGCGCCCTGCGCTTGGCCGACTTTAACTCCGAGGCGGATCATCAGCGTGGCGACCCAGCCCCAAGCCATGAAGTGCGAGAGCATGCCGAGCCAGGCGTCCTCACGGAAATTCCAAAGACAGAAAACCCCAAGAAACCCGACCGCGGCCGAGAGTGCGAGCACTTGGGATCCGCCCCGTCGCTCCATATGCCGGGTCTTCCCCATTTCGCGCGTGATCTGAACGAACTCTTTTGCCAGGAGCGTGATCAGCCCCAGGACCAACAGCCAAAAAAGGATCTTCGCGCTGACCAGGACGGGCGGGATGGCGACCACTCCTGGAAGCTCGAGAAATAGCCCATCGATCAGGCCTTGAAATGTGCTGAGCGTTCCCGGCGCGTAACCCAGCGTGTTCGCCGCGCCCTGTGGAGCGCGGTGGACGGCGTAATGCAGGATCCAAGGGGCGCTTGCCGCGAGCGTGCGCCAGCCGGCCTGCTTCCAGTTCGGAATGCGCGCGAGCCCGACGAAGAGCGCGGGGAGCAGGCACCAGGCATCGAGATCGAAGCCCAGCGCGAGGGAGAAAAGAATCGCGATCAGCCAGTACCGCGGCGAGAGGTCTCGCTTGGCGGCGGTCGTCGAGTCACCCGTGCCGCGCAAGAGCGCGCCGCTCTCGGCTCGCGACACGCTCTCGGCCTGCTCAAGCGAGTCGAGCTCTCGCAGCAGCAGGATCCAGAACATCCCGACCCAGGTTTCAGGCCGAGCGATCAGTCCGCCCCAACGGGCGGTAGGATCCAAGAGTAGGCCGAGCGCGGGGGCAGCGGCGAGCGTGGTCGCCCACGAAGGCTTTACGCCCGCGTCGCGGGTACGGCGTCGGACCCAGCTCCAGAGAGACCCTGCCGCAATGAGCAGCGGGAGCAGTCCCAAGATCCGAATCGCAAGGCTCGCTCCGAATATGTGATTCATGCCGAGCGCGCCTGCAATTCCCGACAGGAGCGGGAAGAGCGGGCCCAGATCAGCGTACTCCGGCCGCCAAAGCGGTGGGAAGCTCGCGAGCTTTTCGCCGGTCATGAGAACCGCGGCGGCATCCGGCCACGGCAGCGGGCTGAACGCGAGTCGGCTGAACAGATAGGCCAGTCCGACAGCGAGCAGCACGAACCATGGAAGCTTTTTCACCGACCCCATGCTAAATCAGGACCTCGGGATAAGGCCAGGGAATTGGAAGGTGAATGATGAAGCTCATTACGTGGAACGTGAATGGGATCCGCGCCGTGCAAAAGGCCGGGTTCCTCGATTGGTTCGAGAAGCAGGACGCCGACGTCGTCTGCCTGCAGGAGACGAAGGCTCAGCCTGAGCAGCTTGATATGTTCCTCATGCATCCAGAGGGCTACGACTCGCACTGGCATTCCGCGAAGAAGCCGGGTTACAGCGGTACGGCGATCTACTCGAAGAAAGAGCCGCTCTCCATTATCCACGGCATCGGTTCGTCGGCGATCGACGACGAAGGGCGGGTACTCACCGCCGAGTTCAAGGATTTCTACGTGGTCAACGCATACTTCCCCAACAGCCAACGTGAGCTTTTGCGCCTGCCCTACAAGCTCGCCTTCTGCTCGGCGATGCTCAAGCACACCGAAAAGTTGAAGGCCAAGGGCAAGCACGTCATCCTCTGCGGCGACCTGAACATCGCCCACAAAGAGATCGACCTAAAGAACCCGAAGTCTAACCAGAAGAACGCCGGCTTCCTACCCGAGGAGAGGGCCTGGCTCGACACCTTCACGGAGAAGGGCTACATCGACGCCTTCCGCCACTTCAACAAGGATCCCGGCCATTACACTTGGTGGAGCTACCGGCCGGGTGTGCGAGCGAAAAACGTGGGTTGGCGCCTTGATTATTTCTTCACGAACGGCGAGTTCAAGAGCCGGCTGGCTGAAGCCTCGCATCAGCACGAGGTCATGGGCTCCGACCATTGCCCCGTCATCCTGCGGCTCAAGAAGTGATCAGACAGGGTCGCTCTCGCTCTTGGCGCGGGCGCGTACACAACGTTCCTCTTCCTGGCGATTGATCTTGAGCGCCTTTACCGCGGAAGCGGGGAGGGCTTCCAGTTTCGCAAGCGCAGCCGTTGCGCGGTCAACAAGCTCCTGTGAGCAGAGCGACGGATACATATTTTCCGTGTACTCGGACATGAACTCGTCTTCGAAGATCGCGTACTTCGGGTCGGTCTTCGACTCTTTGCCCGAGGAGAGCCGGTCGAAGAGCGCAAGCTGGGCGAAGTAAGTTTCGATGCCCGGGCGAATCAGGTCTTCCTGGCCGGTCTGCACGTAGCTCCGCATGGCTTCGCGCGCGTTCGCGTAAGTCGGGGCCTTTTCGCCGGCGGGAATCTCGCCCTTCAGCTTGCGCGACCACGCGGCTTTGACTTCAGGCACAGCGCTCGAGGCTTCGGCCCCGATCGCGGCCTTGCGGCCGTTGTCGGTCGCGTCAGCCTTCAGCTCGGTGGCGATCAGCGCGGCCGAGTCCGGCGCGCCCAAGCGCGAGAGCGCGGTCACGATCTCCCAGCGGCGGTCCTGGTCAATCTTGATGCTCTTGAGGGATAGCGATCCGGCGAGAAGCCCACGCAGGTTCTCCACGGACTTCGAGCTCACGGCCGCGCTCAAGTAGCGCTTGTACCAGGTCAGCTGCACGTCAGAGCCAGCGGGAGCGACTTTGAGATTTTTCCAAATGAAAACTTCGATCCTGGCCTGGTAATCGTCACGGAGCTTGCCGCCCAGGTAGCGCGTGACCGTCGGGCTCAAGCCACCCCGACTGAGAGTCCCGAGCACGCTGTCGAGCGTGCGCACGTTCGTCTCGCTCGGAAGGTGCTTCATCACGGTGTCTGCGTAGTCCTGCGCGCGGAGCTTGCCGTCGATGACCATGTCCCAAAGCGAGTACCAAAACATCTCGCGCGCCAGCCCGTCTCCGAAGGTTGAGAGCTTCGCGCGCGCGAACTCAAGGCTCTTCGCATCGAGCTCGGTCTTGGCGTAATCGTGGTCCTCGTGATTCGTGAATACGAAATCAGGGCACGCTTTGCCGATCAAGCGCGGTACGGAAGTCGTCGCGCCAGCGTACTGGATGGCGAGCGTTTCGTAGGGTTTGAGTCCAGCTTTGCCTCCTTTATAGAGGGCGAGAAGCGTCTTGTGCTCGCGCAGGTCCGGATAGGCCGCGGACGCCGTCTGTATGAGATCGAACTTGGAGATCTGCGGAGTCTTGTGGCCGTCTTGAATCTTGCATGCCCAGTCCGCGCGCAGCGTGTTCACGCCGGCCGTCTGCAGCCAGGATTTCTGCCAGCCAGCTAGGTCGCGGCCGGCGGCCTCGCCGAGCTTGCCGACGAATTGTGGAGTTGTCGTATTACGGAAAGCGTACTTCTGAAAGTAGGCCTGCACGCCGTCTCGGAACTCTTTTTCGCCAATGAAGAAGTTCAGCTGCTTGAGCGAGGCCGCGCCCTTGCCGTAAGTGATGCCGTCGAAGTTCGAGTCGGCGAAATCGGTGTCAGGCACCGGCACTTCGATTGGATGCGTGGTGACGAGCTGATCTTCCCAGTAAGCCCATTTCTTCTCGCCGAAAAAAGCCTGCCAGGAGCCAGGGAACTTCGTCGCCTGATCGACAGCGCCCGCGGCCATGAAGGTCGCGAAGCTCTCGTTCAACCAGAGCCCGTTCCACCAGTGCATCGTCACCAGGTCGCCGAACCACATATGCGCCATTTCGTGGAGGATCGTGTCGGCGCGCCCGCGGCGCTTGTCGGTCGTGACTTTCGTCCGGTAGACGTAGCGCTCGGAGAAGGTGACCGCGGCCGCGTTCTCCATCGCTCCGATGTTAAAGTCAGGCGAGATGACTTGGTCGTACTTCTTGAAAGGGTACGGATAGCCGAACTCCTTTTCGTAGTACGCGAGGCCGCCGGCCGTGACCGTGAGCCACTCGTCGTGATCCACGTATTTGGCGAGTGACTTGCGCGCGAATAGGCGGAGCGGGATCTGGAGAGTCTTGGTCTTGGCGACGCTCTTCCACTGCGCGTAGGGTCCCGCATGCAGTGCGAAGAGGTAAGTGCTGAACGGTGCCGAAGGCGGGAACTGCCAGGACTTGCGCCCGTCGACTCCCGTGATTTCTTTTTCGCGGGTATTGGAGATGACCTGCCAACCTTCGGGCACTTCCGCCGTCAGTTCATAGGTCGCCTTCAGGTCCGGCTGATCGAAGCACGGAAACATCCGGTGGGCGGCGTAAGGCTCGAAGTTCGAATACAGGTACGTCTCGCCGTCGACGGGATCCTTGAAGTAATGGAGGCCGTTGCCGTTGTGGCTGTAAGGATGATTGAAGGCGATCTCGATGCGGTTCGGCCCGGGCAGGAGCTCATGCACGTCGAAGTGGATGCGATGGCCATCGAAGCGCTTGGGTCCGACTCCAGATCTCGGCCGGCCTTCAAGGCCGGCCTGGTCATCCTTCTGCAGCACGCCGTTGATCATGATCGTGCGGACCGTACCGCCTTCGAAATCGAGCGCGACGTCGAACGAAGCTTCTTTGGCCTTCGGTTTCAGGTCGAAGGTAACGACCGTGCGGCCGCTGTATTCGTCACTGTCGGCGGGCAGCCCAAACCAGAGCAGGTAGTTCACGCGAGCGACTTGCTGGCTGCGCACAAAGGCGTGCTGGCGTGATTGGGCTTCGGGCCGGAGATTCTCGGGCTTCCAGCCGTCAATCACGGCCGAAGCCGGGACCGCGCCTGAGGACTCGGACTTCATTCCGGAGGTGGACGAGAGGGACGCGCAACCGTGCGCGAGCAAGAGCATGGCGAGGGACAGGCGAGCGAACTTCATCATTCTTATTCTCCGGTAAGGTGCTGAACTGCGATGCCTACGGAGCTGAGAAGCTCAAGGGAGTCCCTGACGCGGTAATCCTCTCCGTAGAAAACTTTTTTGACGTTGCCCAGATTGATCAGGCGCTTCGCACAGGCCACGCAGGGCAGGTGAGTGACGAAAACGAATTTTTCGATGAAGCGGGGGGCGTCGCAGTTGATGACCGCGTTCTCCTCCGAGTGAAGGCAGCCGCAGTTTCCCGGCTCGTCGCGGTCACAGCCATTGTGCAGGCCGGCCGCATTTCCGTTGTAGCCGATGGCGAGCACTTTCCGAAAATCCGTGCTGGTGATGACCGTGCCGACTTGAAGCCTCTTGCAGGTCGAGCGTCCGGCGAGCGTGCGGGCAAGCTCGAGGTAAACTTCCTGGAAAGTCGGGCGCTCCTTCGGGGGGGCGGGCTTGTGGGCGCTCATTTTTTGGGCGGCACCTTTACAAAACCGAGATAAAAGGCCAGCTCGCGGATGGACTCGAAGATATCGTCGACCGCGCGGTGGGCGTTGCCCTTGTGGAAGGCGACGTTGTACTTCTCGCGGAAGATCTCTTTGAAGGAGCTCACGTCGACGACGCGGTAATGGAGGCGCTTGGCGAGCTCGGGCATGTAGCGGTCGATGAAGCGCTTGTCGTTGCCGACGGAGTTGCCCACGAGCACGACCCGATCGGTCAGCGCGAAATGCTTGTTGACGAGCTCGACGAGCTCCTTTTCGACCTGGTCGAGAGGCATTCCGGTCGGGATCAGCGCAGTCAGTCCGCTCTCGCCGTGCGTCTTCTTGCACCAATCGTTCATCGCCTCGACGACGGCGGGCGATTGGAAGACGACGCGGTGGTACTGATCCACCACCTTGAAGTCCATGTCGGTGATGACGATCGCGACTTCGAGAATCGAGTCGGTCTGCTCATCCAATCCGGTCATCTCCAGATCCACCCAGAAAAGGCGCTTCGGCATCGGAGGCGGGCTGGGAGTCGTCGAGGGTGCGGCTGGAGCCGAGGTCGTCGCCATGATTGAGGCTAAAGTCGCATCCCCGGATGGGTTTGTCCAGAACCCTGGGCGTGGACCCGAGCTATTACAGGCTCATCTGAGGTAGCGTTGATTGGATCGATCAGTGAAAAAGTCGTGAATCAAAGGTCTCTGCCCAGGCATTCTCGATCTGGACAGGACCTGTGTCGGACGAGATGTCGCAAGGTCCTTCGAAATAGGTTCCCGAAATTTGACCCGCTTTTATACCTATCGAGGGCAAGGGCACTGAGTGATTGAGCGAGGCATCAAAGATTCCCGGAAGTTTTAATTTCCAAGAGGTAGGAATCGAGACTCCTTGAAACCCGGCCGAAGATTTTTCAAGTACTTCGAGCTGTCCGTCCAGATTGGTCACGTTCCCATCTGAAGAAACTCGACCGGCGTCAGCTGATGGTCTTCCCAGGAAGTACCGGTTACCTCGATGACTTCGCCATTCCACCGGACGAATGACCCTGGAAGGATACTTTGGCGTGTGCGGCTCACGTACATCGCTTTGCCGAGGGATGCGATGTCAACCCACCCGGCCTCGCCAAAAAGTGCTTGTTTCTTTGAGGGGGCCTCAGTGAGGTCAAGTGAGAATCCGCCTCCAGACATTTTAAAATAAGATCGCAGGCCCGTGCCCGAGTTTCCATCGCCTCGAAGGGCATAGTTTGAAAAGCCGCCTGCGCTAAAGGATTTTAGGTCAAGATCGATCAGCGATACCTGGAATGTCGTGGCCGGAAGCACCGAAGGCGCCGGAGTAAAAACAGCGTCTGCTCCTCGAACTACATTGATCATGAAACCAAATCGTCGAACTGCTCCAGCCTGATTCTTTCCTGTCAAAAACCCGATCGTGTACCACCACTCGCTTTGCGTAACGTTAAATGTAGAATCTTGAATGCGATCCCAGCTGCTTAGTAAAAATGAGCCCTCAGCTTGAGCCCGGGAAATAGGAGCGACGATGAGGGCTACGGCTATAAAAACTACCGAGAATCCAAAGCTCATTTTTAAATCCATAACATAGTATTGCATTGCGTCAACTTGATTCGATCTGGGTGCCAAAACGCAAGGACGAGACCCCATGCATTTGGGACGATTCGCCAGGCACGTATTGCGGAGTTGGAA
>JAYVOO010000610.1:0-3087 GCA_043757905.1 Oligoflexia bacterium | reverse complement strand
GCCTCTGCTTGCTCCGGCTCAATGACAAGAAGAGCCACGCGCCGATCATCGTTGGCTCTTCCCAAACCGACTTCCAAGCGAAGTTTTATGCGGTCATCGCCCCTGCCGCTGGAGCGCCAGCAGTCGAAGCGAAGACTACCGAGAATGAGCTTCTCAAGGCTCTCTTCGCGGTGATCGAAGCCGATCATAAGATCAAGGGTCTGCCCTTCGATCCGAAGTCCGCCCTCGTGGTGATTCAGAAGAACTTGGGAGCCTGGTCAGCAGTCACCACGCAAAACTCGGTTCAGTTTCCATTCGACACTCCTAAGGGCGAGCTCGTTTTCGAGATCCCCATCGTCACCGAGGAGTACGCCCGCAGCCACACGCTCGCCTCATACGGCTACGCGATCGACGCGCGCATTCTTGTCGTCGACGACGCACCGACCACCCGCAAACTTGTCTGTCACCTTCTGGCTTCGGTCGGCTACTTGAACTTCGAGGAATGCGTCGACGGAGTCGCCGCCTTCAACAAGCTCCTGATGTCTAAGCCGCCTTGCGACCTCGTCATTGCCGATTGGCATATGCCGAACATGACCGGAATCGAAATGCTGAGGAAAGTCCGCGGCACGGCCGACCCGCTCGTCAAATCCACGCCAATCCTGCTCGTCACTGGCGAACAGAATAAAGACGAAGTCATGAAAGCGATCCGCGAGGGCGTCAACGGCTACGTCGTGAAACCTTTCGACGGCGAAACCCTTTACGCGGCGATGAACAAGGCCTCCAAATCGGCCACGGCAAAGAAAGCGGCCTGATGGACAGTGGCGCCGCACCTTCCGGCCGCGAGCTCATTCTCAAGCTCATGAGTCAGAAGGAACTCATCAAGATCATTGTCAATTCGCTGACGGAGACCATCAAGGTCTACACTCAGACCGCGGTGACTCCGGGAACGCCCTTCTTGAAGCCAAAAGCGACGACGAATAGCGTGGGCGTGGCCGGTGTTATCCGTCTCGAGGGCGGAGACTTCGCCCTGGAACTATTTCTGGGCTTTTCAAAAGAGCTCTTCCTGAGCCTCTACGAGAACATGTTCCAGATGCCTGTCGACGAGATCTCTGCGGAGAACCACGACCTGGCCGGTGAGATCCTTAATATCGCGTTCGGAAAGATGGATCCCCAATTCCGGAGCTTGGGTTACCGGCTGAACTCTTCCTTTCCCATCATTTACTCAAACGAGTCGGTCACTGACATCCTGAACCAGATTGAAGGCCAAGGCATCGTGATCCCCTACACCACCCCCGATGGAAAGCAATTCGTAGTCGAGCTCTATTCAATGGATTCGATCCAGGTTGACTGGAAGTACGACCCGGGCGTGAAAGCCAAGACAGGCTGAGAAAAGGAAGCGACCATGCTGGATTTCGAAGAAGAGCTGAAACGTGGATTTCTAAACGAGGCAGATGACGCCGTTCAAACGGGCGAGCGTATCATTATCGCGCTCGGTCGCGACGAGGACAAGGCGGCTGCGATCGAAGAGCTTTTCCGAGTCATGCACAATTTCAAGGGCTCTTCAGCCGCCGCGGGGTTTTCCACTCTCGCCTTGGTCACTCATCACGCCGAATCATTCCTGCTCAAACTGAAGTCCAAGGCGCTCCCGGTCACGACCGAAGCCATCAGCCTCCTGCTTCGCTGCAACGACCACCTGACCGCCAGCATTGGCAAACTACGCGACAACTTGAACGCTGACGTCGGAAACCCGTCGTTGATCGCTGACCTAGAAAAAATCATGGCCGGAGGCGGCTCCGAAGCTGCCATACAGGCCGCGCCGGCGCTTCATGCGGTGGAGACTCCGTACGACCCTGTGGAACATTCCGCGGAGCAGGTACCCGCGACAAGCGCGCCCAAGAATGACAAGGCGGCTCAAGCCGCTCGCGCCGCTAAGAACGCGGCTGAGACGATCCGAGTGCCGCTGCCCAAGATCGAGCAGCTGCTCAACGAGCTGGGCGAGCTCGTCATCCTCCAGACCGTGATGAGCCAGAACCGCGAGATGATGGGGTCGCCGTTCCTCAAGAAAACGGTCCTCCAAATGGAGAAGATTATCCGCACAGTCCAGGCCAACTCAATGAGCCTGCGCATGCTTTCTCTCAAGCCGCTCTTCCAGAAGCTCGAGCGCATCGTGCGCGATACTTCGGTCACCTTGGAAAAAGAAATTGAGTTCAAGACAAAGGGCGACGAGAACGAGATCGATAAAACAATGCTCGAGCAGATTTCCGATCCCCTCGTCCACGTGATCCGCAACAGCGTGGACCACGGCATCGAGTCTCCAGAGGAACGCGTCCGCCTCGGCAAACCTCGCGCCGGCAGAATCGAGCTGTCCGCGTTTCAGCAGGGCGACCAGATGGTCATTGAAGTCCGAGACGATGGCAAGGGGTTGAATCCCGAAATGATCCGCGCCAGCGCGGTCAAGAAAGGCCTAATCTCTCCAGACCTGAAACTGAGCGACGAAGAGTCCCGAAAGCTCATCTTCCTACCTGGCTTCTCGACCAAAGCGGAAGTAACCGGCATCAGCGGTCGCGGCGTCGGCATGGACGTCGTCCAGACCAACATCGCGGAGCTGCAGGGCCGGATCGAAGTCCTTTCGGAAGTTGGCAAGGGCACAACTCTCCAGATTTTTCTGCCTCTCACACTCGCCATCATAGAAGGCGTCGTAGTGCAGGTCGCAGAGCAACGTTTCGTCGTGCCTCTTTCCAATATCCTCGAGTACCACCAGCCGCGCCCCGAAAACGTCTCGCGCATCAGTGAGCGCGGCGAGGTCCTCCTGGTCCGAGGCGAGAGCATCCCGCTTCTGCGCCTGGACCGGATGATGAAAATACCACGGCCGAAAGACGAAAAGTCTGACGAACTCAGTACTGTCATCATTGTTCACGCCAATCGTCATGGCAAAGCGGCGCTCATGGTTGACCGCGTGATTCGGCAACAGCAGATCGTGATCAAGCAGTTGAGCCGCGAGCTCCAAGGGTTTTCTGGGATCATGGGCGGCGCCGTTCTTGGCGACGGCAGGGTCGCGATGATTTTGGATGTTTTAGAATGGGTTGAACGCTCTCTGCCGGGCCATCC
>JAYVOO010000609.1:0-3088 GCA_043757905.1 Oligoflexia bacterium | reverse complement strand
ACATCGCGCGCTTCCGCAAAGAACTTCGCGCCGCGGGAGTGGACCTAGCGGTGCTCAAGAGCGGGATCGTGATCAGCGACGTGGGCAAGTCGGCGCGGGCGATGAAGGAAGTCATCGAGCGTGCGATCCGTGACAAGTTCCCGAAGAAGAAGACCGAGGCGAACCCAAAGGGCATCTGGACTGAAGGGGATTATTTCGCGGCGTTCTTGAATCACGAGAAGTACGGCCTCGATCTACTGGAGTCGGCGGGCTTGCACCCCGACGAGGCCAAGATGGTCCGCGAGGCGGTCATCGGGCACAACGGCCCGGGCACGAAAGATAGCTGGTGGGGCAAGAACTGGGAAATGATCATGGGCGGCGACTACCAGTCGATCCAGGCGAAGGAAGGCTTCGTCCACGGAGTCGTGGACCGGGTCGACGGCGCGATCGTGGAGTTGAACTCGACTCGCGACGCGGTCGTCGGCGGCCTGTCCAAGATCATCTACGACGAATGGAGCAAGTTCGATGACCGCGCCTCACCAGAGGCATTCGCGAAAATCGTGAAGGAGGTGGTCGGATCAACTCAAGCGGTCCAGGGCCAGCTGAACGAGACCGCGCGATTAGCTATCGAGCAAGGCAGGAACAACGGAGACGCGGGTCTGGTGCAGCTCTTTGAGGGCAAGGATGGATTTTTTGCGGCCCAGAACAAGCGCCTGAGCGAGATGAAAGCGCTGACAGCAGGTCCCGACGCGCCCGTGAAAGTCGTCGACGGGAAAGTTTTCGTCGACGGCGTTCTTGCTGGTGACCCTGAGCAGTTCTTCGGACTGCTTGTGCCGGTGCTCAAGCGAGGAGTCGCAGTGCCTCCTGAGCCGCTTGCTCGCGCGAAAGAGGTGGTGCGACCGCCGCCACCCTCGGCCACGGCCTTGAGTCGCCTGCGCGTTCCAGATCTCTCCACATTCGGAACATTGCAGAATGTCGGGCGCCGCAAACCGCTCCCGCCAGAGTACTGGGCGTATAAGTTTGTGCAGGAAATGCACGGAATCCCACAGGTCCAGCGGGTTTCGATTATCGAAGGCCTACAGGCCCGGCTGAGCACCATTCCGACCTCGGGCACCGACGCGATTTTCATCTCCCGCGTTCTGGAAGGACTGACTTCGCCGCAGATGCAGGAAAAACTGATGCGCGACTCGCACGCGTACGAGATCGAGGGCACCGGGCTCAAAGACCGTGCGGGCGAGGATCACGGGGTCCGCACGGCCGTCGAGACCGCGGTAAGCGACCTAGTCTGGGGCAAGAGGACCTTGAGCGCTTTGAAACTCGAGCAGAGCTTTGATGACGTCATTCATAGCTATGTCGATTTGAAAAAGAAATCCGGGCTCAACCCTCCCGGAGTAAAGCCGCGAGTCACTCAGGCCATCGAGAGAAGCGTGGCGCAGGCTCAGGAATTATTGACCGAGAACGGAATGACCTCGCATATCGCCGGTTATCACGAGGATGCGGTGCTGGGACGAATCCCCTACCTCGAAGTGACCGGTGGGGGAAACACGCGGCTTGGGCGCATGATCACGGACCGCATAAGGGTGAAGCCCGGAGACAAGCCAGGCCAGACGCAGACGCGGTTTCTCTTCGACCCTTACGACTCGCTGAACACCGTGCCTACTTCCCATCGGGACCCGGATTCGAACGCGCTTTATCTTTCGGGGCGCGCGCTCGCGACGCCCGACACAGTGTTGCCGGGCGTGCAGGGCGAGCTCGCCGCACTCCGGTTCCAGCACGACCTTATGGACTCCCAAGCGCGCTTGGTGGATGCCACGGTCTTCTCGCACGGAAAGGACGGCAGCTCGGTCGAGCTTGCGGGATCCGCTTCGACCGTCGCCAAGGTCACCAAGGCGTTTTCATCGGTTGGCGGCCTCGAGAGAGTGATGGGTGGCGCGGCCGAAGCAGGTCCGAGATTGATCGGTGCCCGGCTGGGGCACGAAGGCGCGGCGGTCGAGACTTCCGCCCGGGTGGAGTTCGCGAAAGACGCGCTCAAGCTCGAGCTCTCGGGCCTGCGAAGCGCCCAGAAGATGCTCTCCAGGGGAAGGCTTAAACCCGGCGAGCTCGAACGCTTACAGCGCGAGGGGACGCTGAGCGTGCAGATCGCGGGTTCGGGCGGCGAGGTGCAGGATGTCGTCATCCGTTGGAATGGCGCTGACGGTAAAGGCGATCTCAAGGCGGTGCAGGCCGCGGTCAAGCACCGAATCGAGGTGCTCGCTCATCAGTCGAAACGCCTCGAGCTCGCCGAAAAGCGCGCGAACAAGCTGGAGGATCTCGCGTCTGGCGTGCACGACGATGCGCCGCTGGAAATTCCAGAATCCATCCACCGGAGTTGGAAAGAGCGTGTGAAACGCATGCGCCTGCCCGGCATCGACTTGCCCCGCATCCTGAATCCTAGAGGCAGAGCGCCTGCGAAGCGCCATTACGACATCCCGGACCTCATCAAGAAGGGGACGCTCGATCAGCAGACGATCCAGGCTTTCACGACCCATCAGGGCCAGAAGCTCGCGAATGCTTTGCATGGCGAGCTTCTCAGGATCGAGGAGGGCGACCTGATCATTGACTCCAACATCGCCATCGATCTCGCGCGCGCGATGGAAGGAAAACCGCGGCTCAAGACCGCTCAAATCGAGCGACTCAAAGGTTTTCTGGCCCGCCATCCGAGGAAAATTCTCGTGACCGACGTCTCAGCGCTGGAGATCTTGAACAAGCTCGGAGCGGACTCGCCGAGAACCGTCGAGGGCTTTCAGCTGCCTGGCATCCAGCTCAAGATCAAGAACCGGGGCGACAAGAACTACCGCCGCATCCTGGAGCAACTGGCTGACAAGCCCGAGGCGGGAGCCGGCAAGGCCGTGGGAGGCGCCAACGGGACCCAGGACCGCGTGATCGTGGCGGACGTCTTCTTCGCGCGGCGGGCCGGCAGCATCTCGCCTTCCTTCCTGACTGCCGACCATGGGATCTACCGCAGGCTCTTTCAACTCGCCAAGCTGCCGGGGAGGAATGTCCCCACACATCCCGACGCGCTGGCCGAGTACATCCGCACCCAGTTCCCGGACGGCTTTCTTTGCACCTT
>JAYVOO010000608.1:0-3093 GCA_043757905.1 Oligoflexia bacterium | reverse complement strand
CCGTCCAGTTGCAGTGGCAGTCGAGGAGCGTGCCGATGACTCCTCCATTGATCATGCCTGTGAACGCCTCGTGAAAAGGCTCGGGATTCCAATCGGCCACCACTGTAGTTCCGTCTTCCGCCGGGAAGCTCCGGATGCGGATGCCTTTCTCGTTCAGCGGTCCACAGCCGAAACACTTGCTTTTCGGGGAGTACTTTTCCTGAAGTGAGCTCATGGCCGGAAGCTTACCCCTCGGTCCGGGCACTTCAAGCGATTTTTAACTCCCCTCCCCCAGCGATTTTGGCTATACCGGGCCCATGCAGCACGACCCCGTTCGGCAATTCGAGATCTGGTACGAAGATGCTCTCGAAGCCCAGGCCAAAGGCCTGCTGAAGATGCCAGACGCCATGGCACTCGCCACCGCGACTCCCGAAGGCCGCCCTTCCTCGCGCATGGTTCTTTACAAAGGTCTCTCGGGCGGCGGGGTCACCTTCCACACGAACTTTGGGAGCCGAAAGTGCCGCGAGATCTTCGCCAATCCTCAAGGCGCGCTGCTGTTCTATTGGTCCGGGATCGATCGGCAGATCCGGATCGAAGGGCGGATCGAGAAACTCTCCGACGAGGAGAGCGACCGCTACTGGAGCACACGGAACCGCGAGAGCAATATCGGCGCATGGGCCTCACATCAGAGCGCGCCGGTCGCCGACCGCGGCGCCTTGATCCGCGAGGTCGATGCCGTTCGCGAACGTTTTGCGTCCGAGGCGGAGGTCCCGCGTCCCGAGTTCTGGGGCGGCTTCCGCTTGGTGCCAGACGAGTTCGAGTTCTGGAAAGCGGGCGAACACCGGCTGCACGACCGGATCCGCTATCGCCGGGCTGCCGCGAGCCGCGAATGGAGCCAGACTCGCCTCTCACCGTAAGCCACAACGAAGAGCGATGCCCCGAGCGTTATCGCCCTTGGAGAGCAAGAACCACGCGACCATTCAAGGTCGACATCCAAGGTTGAAGGTCTCCACAAAAACATCTCCACTTGGAATTGGCATAGGCCGGGCTGACCGAGGTACAATCTTGGTACGGTGGAAATGATTATATTCGGCAGCTTTTTGGCGCTATCGATGGTTCTAGAGAGTTTGCCCCCGTTACGCTTCAAAGAACTCCGTTGGACTTGGAAAAAGGTCAGTAACGACTTGTTCTACGTGAGTTGTGCGGCCGCACTGAGCGGACTAGTGGTTCCCTGGATCGTGTTTACGGCGCACTCCTGGATGCGAGGTCACTTTTCTGGAATTCAGCATGTAGTGGGAGATGTCCCATTCGCGGTTCGGATCGTAGCCGCCACAGTCGCCTTGGATTTGGGAGTCTTCTGTTCCCACCTTCTTTTCCATCGGGTGCGGTTCCTGTGGTCAATCCATAAAGTCCATCACTCCAGTCGCAGGCTCGACGCCCTCGCTACCTTCCGTTCTCACGGGTTGGGCCAGGTGCTGCTCAAGACGGTCTTCCCGCTCAGTCTAGTGGGTCTGGGCTTCGACCTGCCGGAAATTATGATCTCGGGCTCAATTTACGCGTGTTTCGCGATCTTTACGCATCTCAACATAAAATTCCCTCGCACCTCGCTAGACCCTATCTTCTGCACTCCGCGCTCCCACCGGCGCCACCATCTGTCAGAGAACTCTAGCCAGAATTTCGGAACCATCTTTTCCTTCTGGGACCGGCTGGCAGGCTTGCAGAATCTTTCTGAAGTCAGTGCCGACGCCCAATTCGGTGTACCCGGCGAGCTCACCCTCTATCCCGAAAGTTTTCTTGGCCATTTCGTCGCCCCCTTCCGGGCGGTAAAAACACTGAATTCGCTGCCTCCCGGCGCGACCTCGACATCGACCTCGGATGACCCTGCCGATGCTCCGACGGCCGAGATCATGCGGCATGGCTGATCGGGTGAACTCTAGATTTCGCCATCGAGCCGGGGTGGGCCTAGGCTGGTTTCTAGCGCTGGCCTGTGCCTTCTATGTGGCCACGAAGGGAATCTACTACCTCTATTATGAAAGCTGGCTGGATGAGGTGAGAAATGTCGGGAAGGCTTGGGTCTATCTCGCCTCAAAGACGGTCAGCCCTTATGGATACCTCGATAACACGCGCTACATGCCGGGCACCTTTCTCCCGGCTTTTTTCATTCAGTTTCTTACGGGCCAGTCGCTTTTCGCAGTCCGTCTGTTTTCGATTGCCTGCTATGCTGCAACCGTCGTTTTACCGGTGACCTATTTCGCAAGGCGGCGGCTCTTTTTCTCCGCAGCCGCCTGTCTTACGATTTTGAGCGTTCTCTCATGCCGGCTGTATTTCTCAGCCACCCCTTACGCGCTAGTCGCCCTGCTCTCTATTCTAGGCTTCATGGATCTCCTAGGCGACCGACCAGGCCGGGGTCGTTTTGCGACGATCTCCGGCACGCTGATCTTCCTCACTCGAGCAGACCTGCTGCCAATTTCGGCGGTGCTGATTATTTGCGGGATCCACTCACACCGTGAGCGTCTTGCGAGCAAGCTCACCCTCTCGACCCTCTTGACCCTCTCGATCCGGATGGCCGGCATCGTAGGGATAGCGGGTATCATCCATTTTTTCTGCCCCAATTTCATTTTTCAGGCCGTTCGGGACATTCCGCTGGTCAATACCATCGCCGGAAAATTCCTAGGCTATCGTGACGTCTTTTGCGCGATCAATCCGCGCAAAGTCGTGGCCGCCTACGGACTCACCTGGGAAACCTATGCTCAGTTTTACGGAAGCTTCGGGTTCTGCCTTTTGTTTATCGCAGCCATTCTGGCCTGGAGCTCGGTAGTGGTCCTGCGCGCGCTCACCGATAAACAAAGGCCTTGCGGCAGGGACCTGCGCCTCCTTGCGATAGGCGGCGGTTCGGTCATTCAGCTTTACCTGGGGAATGTGGCAGGGGGGGCCTACAATCCAGGGTATTCCTTCGTGTACGGATATTACGTCATCCCGCTTCTGGTTTTCTCAGGGTTGCTCTGCCTGGAGAATTTGCGGCAGGCCTGCGGCACGAGAGCCGGTCGGATTCTTGCCTTTGCGGTGATCGGAGGCTTCGTCTTCCTGCCGTTTCAAGACCGCTTTCAAACAGCG
>JAYVOO010000607.1:0-11520 GCA_043757905.1 Oligoflexia bacterium | reverse complement strand
GCCGCTTCTCAATTCTTCTTCCTAAGAGCGATCAAGGCGTTGAGGCTCAAGTCGGCTTCAAGGAATTCGTGGGACTATCGTTCGAGCATCCCGTAGCGACGACGGATCTCGCGGGGGGCGAGGTTGGTTACGAGCATTTCTCGCAGGATTCTGGCGCGCTCGCCCGCTCAGGCTGGGCATTGGTGCTGGGCGCTTTTTACGGATTGTCGTTTCAGTAGCCGGGGCTTTGACATTCTCGCTGTCCCGCCTCAGACTCACGGGTATGAGAGCTGCAATTGTCGCCTGCCTGTTTCTGGTCCTGACTCCTCTCGAAGCGTTCACGTCAGACGACGGCTGCGGCGCCCGGATTGGGGCTTGGTCCATCTGCGAACACACGGAGGATTGTGTCGTTGTCGCGGACGTTTGTGGTCATCCGGTCGATTCCGTGAACAAGCGTTTCCAGAAAGAGATTCGAACCTATAACTCCTGCAAGGGCGCAGTTCTTGATTGCGCTGAGTACCAGGAGGCGAGGGACGGAAAGTTCACCGCCGCCTGCGCGGGGAAAAGGTGCATGCCCGTTCGCAAAAGGAAGTAGTCGGTGTTTTTCTGGATCCGCATCTTTTTTGTCGTCGTCCGATCGCTTTTCAAAGGTAGGTCCGACGTGCTGTCGACGAGTGAGCTCAGTCTCCGCGTCTCGTGGCTAGAGGCCGAGGTCAGTTACGCCAACCAAGCCGCTTACTCGCATTACCTCGAGCTTGCGCGCTGGCGCTGGGGCGTTCGCGCCGCCGGCGTCGGGTTTTTGCTCGGGCGTGGATACCGCTTCATCGTGGCCGGTCAAATTCAGTTCTTTCGTAAGCCGCTGAAGAGATTTCATCAGTTTCGCGTGATCTCAAAGATTGTCGGGTGGGACGAGCGCTGGCTCTACTTCGAGCACCGGATCCTGGCCGACGGCCAGTTGGCCCATCACGCCTATGTTCGGTTCTGTTGCAAGCTCGGGACTGAAACGGTCCAGCCGGTCAAGCTCTTGAAGGATCTTGGCGCGGATCCGAAGGAAGACGTTTTGCTCACCCCTGGTTTGCAGAGTTGGTTGGATTCCGAGCTGAGTCTTTTCCCCAAGACCCCGACCCCGATGAGCGATTTCTAAAGCAGATCGCTTCGAGGCGCGACCGCTCGATCGAAAATCGATAGCTGTTGAGCCCGAGATCGGCTGCGAGCCGAATGTCCTCGCGAAAGCGGTTCCAATGGTCAGTTGCAGGCCCGGAGAGAGCGCCGCCCTCGATATTGCCCGCGGCTTCCCACGCCCACCAGTCATTGTGGCGATTGTTTCCTTCGATCTGATGACTGCTGGTCGCTGCGCCCCAGAGGAAATCAGGCAATCAGGCCGCCTTGCTGGATTGTGATGCGGCTGCCGCGCCAGCTCACGGTGTTTCCTGACGCGATTTGGAGCCAGAGCGGGAGGAAGAGCGCCTCGCGCGCGAACCAGGCGATCGGGGTCTGCCACCGTAGTTGCGCGCCCATCCGACGGATCAGCATCAAGTCGCAAACCGACCAGATCAAAAGATGGAGCCCAAGATAAGCCGCGAAACCGGGGCCGTGCGCGATCTTCTCGAGCGCGAACGCGCCGAGCATGCCCGAGATGATCGGGCTCGAGATCGGCTCGAAGGCGAACGCGACCGGAGCCTGCGCCTTTCGGATCCGGCCCCAGCGGACATGCCTGAGCCAGAATTCGCGGACCGTGTAGCGGCCGACGTGTTGGGGGATCGGATCCGTCGCAATCACGACTTTCAAGCCCAACCGGCGCATCGCCTCGCCGGCCATATAGTCTTCGGCCAGGTAATTGGCTAGGGTCTTGATACCGCCGAAGCGTTCGGCCGAGGAGCGCCGAAAGAGCATCGACTTTCCCATGACGGCAGGCTTTCCGAATGCGGCCGCCACATGCATCCAACGCGCATAGAAAGTGTTGAGGTATACCGACTCGAGATGCCCGCCCATTCCCAGAGCCGCGTGGCCAGAGACGACGGAGGTCACGACGCCCGTTCCGTTGTCGACGTGGGCGACCAGGCGCTTTAGGTAATCGCGCGCCACGCGTACGTTTGAATCGCTGATCAGGAGCCAGTCGTGGCGGGCGTCAGTATAGCTTCGGATCAGGTTATTGACCTTGGGGTTGGAGCCGACTTCGACCGCCCCAATGATCAGGCGCGCGGGATGCGTCGGGTGGCGCTTCATGAGCTCGCGCACCGCGCTGACCGCCGGGTCGTTCGCGTCGGAAACGGAGAAGAGCAGCTCGTAGTCGGGGTAGTCGAGGCAGAAGAAGCTCTCAAGATTTTCGAGGAGGCCGGGATCGCGGCCCTTCAGAGGCTTCAGAACGGAGACGGGATAGAGTGCGAAAGGTGCATCCAGGTGAGGCGGGCTCGAGGCCAGGCGCTTAAGCGCCAGCCAGGTGCCAAAAACGGTTAGGGAGAGGGCCAGCGCCCAGATCGCCGTAATCAGCCCAGTTCCAATGGTCATGGAATTTCTTTCCTTCGCTGTAAAACTGAAAGCTGAGCTCCTGCTTGCGGATCGCGTCCAGAATCGCTTCGGGGTGGCGCTCGCACTCGAAGACGGTCTTCCAGGATTCGATCTGCCGAGGGTGGTGGAGGTCGCTCGTCGCGATCTTCGGGAGCTTGCTTCTCAGCACTTCGTCGAACATATAGGGCCCGCTCGCGACTTCCCACGCGTCGAGCTCCGAGGCGAGCTCCTCGCGGCGGTCCCAGAGGTGGTAAGTCTGTTTCTCGACTTTGCGTGTGGAGACGGGATGAGCGGCGATCGCCAGTCCGCCTTGCGCCCGGATCGAACGCGCGAGATCGACGACATCGCCGTCGGCTGGAGTGAACTGACTGATGCCTAGGCCCAGGATATGGGCCGAGCGATGATTCGAAACGGAGTTCTTCGTCAGCTCGAATCCAGGCAGGAGCACCATGCGGTACTCTTTCCAGGCGCGCTCGGCCTCGGTCTTCAGGATCTGGATATAGAGAGGAAAGGTTGCGGGCGTGAGCGTGTGCTCGATGAGATGCGCCCCGATCCCGATGAGCGTGCGTTTCTCGCAAAGATGGTCGGTGATGGCGATGCAGCCGAAGCCGCGGGATCCAAAGAGATCGACCAGCTGGGGGATGGAGAGTTTCCCGTCGCTGAAGGTGGAGTGCATATGAAGATCGGCCAGCCACTTCATGTCCTGATTATCGGATATTTTGAGTGCAAGCTGGGTCAGGACCACGTTAGCTTTGGGTCAGGGCACCTTGATGGACGAGCTAAACCGCACTTACCTGATTCGATTCACGGCTTTCACAGTCATGCTGCTGACGCTGGTTTGCCTGGAGCGCCTGACTCCGAGGCGCGCGCGTCGCTATCCTGTCGGTAAACGCTGGCTGGCAAATTTCGGGCTACTTGCGATCGACGTGGGCGCGACCCGCCTCCTCGGCCCGATTTCGAGTTTAGCGGTCGCTTACTGGGCGGAAGGACGGGGCGTGGGTCTTCTCGCGCTCACGGAACTACCCGTCACTGCTAAGTTTGCAATCTCGATCCTCGCGCTCGATCTCGTGATCTGGATCCAGCATCTCGCGTTCCACAAACTACCTCTCCTTTGGCGGCTTCACCGCGTCCACCATCTTGACCGCGAGCTGGATGCGACGACTGGTGTGCGGTTTCATCCAATGGAGATCGCGCTCTCGCTCTTGGTCAAGGCGGTCGCGGTAATTGCTCTCGGCGCACCGGTCGCGGCCGTCGTCGCGTTCGAGCTGGTTCTCAATCTCGTCACTCTTTTCAATCACGCCAATCTCGGGCTCCCGCTGGCAGTCGAACGCGCGATTCGCTGGATCTGCGTGACGCCGGACATGCACCGCATTCACCATTCAGTCCATCGCGACGAGACGGATTCGAACTTCGGTTTCAACCTGCCGTGGTGGGACAGGCTTTTCGGAACCTATCGGGATCAGCCCAGAGACGGACATCGGGATATGGAACTTGGACTCGCGGACTGGCGCTCGGATGAAGTGGATCGGCTACCGTGGTTGGCGGGAAGATCCATTTTCCTTTGAATTTACTTGATGTTACGAGGACTTCGCCCCCGTTGACGCTCCACTGCCCGAGTGCTACGACCGGCATTCGATTGAGGGGAAATCAATTATGAAATTCAAGGCATTCTTCGTCTTCCTGGCACTCATTCTGTTTCAGTCAGGAGCGCTTCAGTCGCCTACGGCCACTGCCGCGAGCGGTGAGAGTATCTCCGCTGACTGGGTTTCCTTCCCGAAAGATTTCAAGTGGTGCGTCGCCACTTCCGCGCATCAGATCGAAGGCGGCAATTCCAACAGCGACTGGTGGCTCTGGGAGCAGACCCCCGGCCACATCAAGAATGGCGACGTCTCCGGCGCCACGACCGATCATTGGAACCGCGTGGATGAAGACGTCCAGCTGATGAAGAGCCTCGGTATTCGCCAGTACCGTCTCTCGATCGAGTGGGCGAAGGTTGAGCCGAAGGAAGGCGAGTGGGACAAGTCGGTGATCGAGCATTACCGCAACGAGCTCGCTTCGCTCAAGGCCGCAGGCATCGAGCCGATGGTCACGCTCCACCACTTCACGTTTCCGCAGTGGGCGGCCGCGAAGGGCGGCTTCGAGTGGGATGGCGTGGGCCCAGCATTTGGCAAATACGCGAAGTTCGTTTACCAGCAGCTGGGGTCGAGTGTCCGCGATTGGGTTACGATCAACGAGCCGCTCGTCGTACTCACGGTCGGCTATATCGACGGCAAATTCCCGCCGGGCGAGCATCGCACCATGCAGGAACTTGAAAAACCGCTGACGGGCCTGATGGAAGCGCACGTCGCTGCCTACCAGGCGATCAAAGCCGGCGCGGCCGCAAAGCATAGGTCCGTGCGCATCGGCATGGCTCACCATCTGCGCGTGTATGATCCACATTTCTGGTTGAGCCCGCTGGACCATTGGGGCGCTGGAATCCTGGATCAGGCCGCCAACTGGGCGCTCATCGAAGCGACTGAGACGGGAATACTGAAGCTCGACGTACCGACGATGATCAAGCTTGAGAAGGAAATCCCGGGGCTCAAAGGCACGCAAGACTTCATTGGCATCAATTACTACACGCGCGACATGGTGGCGGTGAACTTCTTCGCGGGCGAGAAAATCGCCCGGCTCGTGCATGAAGGCTCGCCCGTGAGCGACCTGGGCTGGGAGATCTATCCTGAAGGGATCTACCGCCTCGTGATGGAGACCGCCAAGCGCGTGCCCGGCAAACCGATCCTGATCACTGAGAACGGCTTGGCGGACGCGACCGACTCGCAGCGCTCGAAGTTCATTGAGGACCACCTGGCCGAGCTGAGCCGCGCGATCGCAGACGGCGCACCCGTAGAGGGCTACTGCCATTGGTCTCTGCTGGATAACTTCGAGTGGCAGGAAGGCTTCGCGCCGCGCTTCGGTCTCTTTGAAGTCAACTACACTACGCATCAACGCACCCCTCGCCCCAGTGCTGGGCGTTACGCGGAGATCGCGCAGCAAAACGGCTTCCACTTTAAAAAGTAGTTTTTCGGTCCCACTCCTGCGCTTTCGTGTGTAAAGTCGCGGGATGAGTCTGAAACTCCATTTCGCTTGTCTGTCCATGGGTGCTGCGGTCGATCAACAGACGGGGAGCCTCTCCGTCTTCGACGTGATCGAGGAAGTGCGCGTGCCCCAGGTTCCCGTTCATCTGCAGAGCCTGGTCATCTCCCTCGCCCTCGAGAAGAAGACGGACGAAGCCTTCGACGGCAAGATGCTGATCCATCTTCTTACGCCGGACCAGAAGCAGCATATGGTCGGCAGTGGTGAGCTGAGCGTGCCTTCCGATCAGCGCCGCATGCGCGCTCTCTTTCGCTTTGGAGGGTTCCCGCTCCAGGCGTTCGGCACCCACCGCTTCGTCCTCTCGTGGGTCACCTCGGCCAACGTGAAGATCGGCGAGGCCATTCTCGATTTCGACGTGATCCAGGCCGCGCAAGTCGCCCAAGGACTGGCGCCTACCGACAAGCCTTCGGTCCAGCACTGAACAGCGAGTATTTAATTAGAACCACAACAGGAGATTCACATGAAAAACAATTCGATTCAGTGTCTTGCAGTATTCTCGTTGATGCTCGCCTTGGTTGCGAGTTCCGCGCACGCCAAGGATTTTAAAGTCGACCAGGCTCATTCGAGCGTCGGCTTCCAGGTCCGCCATCTCGTCAGCAAGGTCGACGGTAACTTCCGCGACTTCGCGGGCAAGTTCTCCTACGACGGCGAGCACGCTGCCGCGTTCCATCTCGAAGCGAGCGCCAAGGTGGACTCGATCGACACGAACAATAAGAAGCGCGACGACCATCTGAAGAGCCCGGACTTCTTTGATTCAAAGAAATTCCCGGCGATCGAGTTCAAGAGCACGAAGATCGAGAAGGCGGACAACACGCATTTCAAAGTCACCGGCGATTTCACGATGCACGGCGTAACTAAGCCCGTGGTCTTCGAAGTCGAGCATCTGGGCGAAGCGAAGGATCCAATGGGCACGGTGCGTACGGGCGTTTCCGCCGCGACCACTGTCAACCGCAAGGACTTCGGGATCGTCTGGAATAAAACGCTGGATTCGGGCGGCCTCATGCTTGGCGAAGACGTCAAGATCACGCTGAATCTCGAGCTTGTCGAAGACATGCCGACCAAGAAAGACTCGAAGAAGTCGAAGTAAAGGGCTCTCGCTGGAAAGTTAGGATCAGCCGCCGGAGGCTCGCTCACGCGGGTCTCCGGTTTTTATTTCATCAGTGCTCTCGCTGAGAATCAATCCCGTGATGACCAGCGCGCCGCCGATGCCCGCGATCAGGGACACCTTCTCGCCGAGGAGCCAATACGAGAACCCCATGCCCGCGACGGGCTGAAGGTACATCGAGCGGGCAAGCTCGTTGGCGGGAGTGAACCGCAGTAGCCAGTTCCAGCATAGGAAGGTGAGGCCTGTGGCCAGCACTACGGTGAAGAGCACGCCTGCGATCTCGGTGCGCTGAAGCTCCAATGCACGCGAGAATCCCGCGGGGTCGGTCAGTTGGTAATAGGGCAGAAGCACCAGCGCCGCGATCAGGAAGGGGATCGCGGTTATGGCGGTCGGGCCCCAGCCGGAGGTCAGCTTCTTGCCGATGATCGTATAGATGGCGTAGCAGAATACAGAGAGCAGCATGAGGACGTTGCCCACGAAGTAGCGGCTCGAGAAAAGCTCAAGTGTCTCTGGATCCACTGTAATCAGGATCACGCCCATCATCGCGAGGCCGACGCCCGCGACCGCGCGGCGGCCGATCGGCTCCCGCAGGAGCGCGAATGCCAGGATCAGCACGAAGACCGCCTCGAAAGAGACGATCAGTGCGATGTTCGAAGCCTGGGTCATCAGCGTTGCCCGGTACTGGAGCAGGATCGAGAGCGCGCATCCGACGATGCCCATCAACGCGAGAAGTCCCGCGTCCTTGAGGCCGATTCGGCGCGGAAAGTCCGAGCGCCTCAGGAATGGCAGGAGGAAGAGCGCACTCCCGGCCATGCGCCAGCAGGTGAGCGCGAGGGGAGGAAGTGTCGCCATGACCTGTTTGGAGATGGGATAGGAGAGCGCCCAGATCAGGTTGGCCCCGATTGCGAGTGCGACGATCAGAGCTTTTCTAGGCCGGAAGCCCATCGCCTAGAGATCGATGCTCGTTCCGCCCGCGAGGATCGGCTGGATCCGGTACCGATCCGCGTTCGGGTAATAATGGATGCCGACCTGGAAACCGCGCCAGTGATGGCTCACGCCGAAGCCCGCGATCTTATAAGTCGGGTCATAGGTGACGCCGGCCGAAAGCACGTTTCCGATGCTCTTCTTCTTGGGGTTGTAAGCCCAGGAAACATCCGACTCGACCAGGGCGCCACGCACGTAGCCCGAGGTCTGGATCCCTTCGGTCTGCAAAGTGATGTCGGAGAAGTTGAGATGCCCGCCGAAAAAGAGCGCGAGTCCGGGGAGCGTCTCGAAGCCGAAGACACCGCCGGGCTGCCAGGAGCTGACGCTCAGGTCCGGATTGCGCGGGTCGATGTTGTTGTAGTTGTAAGTCTCGTAGCCCAGGCTCAGGCCGAGAGCGAACTCCGGATAGTCGAGCACGCCCAGCTTGGCGTTGGCATTATAAACCTGATAGATGTCGCGTAAGAGATCGGTGCCGACCTGCAGGAAGTCAGTGATCCCGAACGCGACGCTCGTGCCGAGCGCGAGGCGCCCGGCCGGCAGCGTAAAGGGGCTCGGAAGCAGATGCGTGTACCCGAAGAGCGGATTCTCCACTTGCGAGGCGTGCGCTCGCGCGACCGGGAAACTGGAGATGAGCAGTACGGAGAGGAGCAGACATCGGGTAAATCGCTTCATCTCCTGACATTCGCACTCACTTCAGTCGGGCGCAATACGGTTTCTCAAGTTCCTCGGGAAGGCAGGTCTTGTGTGGCTCGTTCGGCGCGCCTTCGGATTGGTCGAAAAAATTGCATCCGTCGAAATAGGTGAGACAGGTATCCGTGTTGATCGCGAGGCAATAAGGCATGTTGCGCGTGAAGCATGCAAGCTGAGTGCAGGTAGTCGACCCATCTACGTTCCGCGAGCAGGTATTGCAGCCGTCATTGTACGAGGCGCAGCCGAGCGTCAGCTGGTCCGAGAGGCTTCTCGAGGGATTTTCGTCTGTCGGCCTGCAGCTCTGAGCCACGCAGCTCGGCACGGGGGGCGCGGTCATCTGGAGCGAGCAGTCCTCGATCAATCCCCAGGCCTGGTTGAACTGCACGTTGGCCGCGTTATATTGAGAGACGAGTGTCTCGATCTGAGCGGAGCTGTTGCGAAGCGCGGAATAAGTGAGCGACGAGTTTGAGCCACCGCACGTCGGACGGACGCCGTACATCGCAAGCTTGCAGTCGGAGTCGGCCGCGCAGGTTTGGTCCCGAGTGGCGAGCTGAAGCTCTTGGTAAGCGGCGAGCATTCGGTCCTGGCTGGAAGTGCGGGACGAAGTGAGCGCTAGTTCGTTCGACCCGTTGGAGCTGCCCGAGAATCCGATATGTTTCGCTGCCGTGGTCGGCAGACAGGCAGTCGTACTGACGGCAAGCAGAACCGGAACGATTCGAAAGATGCGAAAATTCATGGATAAACCCCGATAAAGCAGTTTACCGCAATCTAATGCATTGAGTCAACTCACTTGATCTTATTGACTTTTTTGATCCGAATTAGGGCGCACTGGGAAGAGCCGGGCAGTTCGGCTGCAGCTCTGGCGCGGAGCCGGTGACGATCTTCGCGGTGCAGGTGATCGCGCTGTCCTTTGCTCGGATGAAGTCCACCGTCGCGATGTTTTTTCCTCCGGTGCCGGCCGAGAGCCTCACCCACGTGGGCTCGCTTCCAAAGTAGTAGAGCGTCCGCACATGCGTGCCTTCCTGGACGTTATCCAACTGCATGTCCTGCCGGACTTCCTGAATGGCGCCCGAGAGAACGATCGGGAGATCGTCGGCACGCAGAAGCTCGGCCAGATGGTCGTGGCCAACGAGAAGGGCAGTGATCTGGGGCCGATATTTTTTCAGAAGCTTGCGGAGGCCTATCTGAAGCTCTCTTTTTTCAGTCCAGACATGGCCCTGAGTCGCGGTGGTGAAAGTGGGATGGTGGAGCACCACGAACTGAAGCGGCTCGTTAGCGCGTTTCAACTCGCCCTGGAGCCAACGCAGCTGAGCAGTCACATTGGTCTCGTTGTCTGAATTGAGCACCATGAAGCGAATGCCCGGATAGGCCCTCGAGAAGTACTCGCCCGGCATCTTGAAGAAGGCGATCTCCTCGGCGTAACCTAGATTGTGATTGCCGATCGCGACCACGTCAAAAGTGAAGCCTTTGGAAATCCAGTTGGCCCAGGCTTCGGCATAAGTCAGATGCGGCTTGTAAATATTGTCCCCGGGCATGACCAGGCGAGTGACGCCGAGCTTGAGCATAGAGTCCCGCGCCGAGAGCGAGTTGGCGTTCCAGCGGGCGGCGTCGCCGGCCACCGCGAAGACTAAAGGTGAGGCCGTCGTCGCGATCGGCTTGGCAGAGGGATGCGCGCAACCTCCGAGCGTGGCGGCGGAGGCAGCTGCGAAGAGAAGCGTTAAAAACGGGTTACGTCGGGCTTGTCGGGTCGTCATGCTCATTAGCTTCCGGCAGATTCCGGAATATTTCCACGTCAATCCGCGCGGTCAGAACGGCGCCGGTGGAACACCTCGGACCGAGAGCGCGCGGTCGAACTGCTTGAAGCTTCCAACGGAGTCGTCTAGCAGTTTTCGGCCAGGGCAGAGGATCGGTTCATTCGGGAAATCCGCTACGTCGTCAGTCAGGAGTTCCGGCCGGCACTTCTCGCGGACTTCGCTGAGCACGAGGTCCAGGTGTCTTTGGTCGCGCGTGTCGGTCAGTTCGACTTCGGCGACGCCTTCCGGCTGATAGCGGTAGAAAGCCGGGACTTCTTTGGACCAGAGCATGGGCGGAGAGAACATCCCGCGCTGATTTGGATCCGAGTGCGCGGGCTTGCGATGCGCGATGCTGACGTTCAGGTCGACGACTTCGCCATACTCGGTTGCGACCCAAAAGTGAAAATGCTCGCCCCAACATCCGGCCCAGATCACCGAGTGATCCTGCAGCACTTCGATCCAGGCCACCTGCCCGTACATCACGCGCGATTGGATGCCATGGCCTTTAAGCGCCTCGACGCACGCGGTGGCGACGAGCAGTGGGCATTCGTTGCGATCACCCGTGATGCGATCCGCAACCAAAGTGACGACGCGCGAGACATTGGCGATGACCGGAGCGGGAGTTTCAGTGTTCATGCTGACCTCCAGGTTGAATAAGCGAAAAGAGCCCAGGCCGCGAGGAGCGAAAGCCCGCCAATCGGCGTGATCGCACCGAGAATCTTGATGTCAGTGAGCGCGAGCGCGTAGAGGCTGCCCGAGAAAAGGATGATGCCGGCGCTGAAAGCCCAGCCAGCCCACTCGCTCGCGAAGCCGACATTGGCGGAATTCTGCCCAACCCAGAGGCCGAGAGCGAGCAGCGCAAGCGCATGGTAGAGCTGGTATTTGGCGGCAGTTTCGTAGATCGACAGCTGGCGCTCGGTCAACGAGCCACTGAGTGCATGGGCTCCGAAGGCACCCATCGCGACGCCGAGAAAGGCGAAGGACGCGCCCAAGGTAAGCCAGAGTTTTGCCATGGGCCAAGGTATGATAGATTGGACCGTAAATGTCTAGTTCTCCCGATTCCTCGCGCCCTACCGTCGAAAAAGAGCATGTCGGCTCCGTCTGGTCGCATCCCTACATGATCTACATCGCCCTCACCGCGGGCCTTTTCATCTTCCTGATCGCCCTGGGCTACGTCGCCTGGATGAATCACTGGATCCCCAAACGCTAAAAGGGTGCATGGCGCCTCTTGGTTTCCTTTCGAATGGGCTGGGTGAGTGGGCTGTCTTTAGCGTGAATCAGCCAGGGATGGCGCGCGGATGCAAAGGGCAGGATGCCCGAGCTAAAGAC
>JAYVOO010000606.1:0-11523 GCA_043757905.1 Oligoflexia bacterium | reverse complement strand
GAAACCCTAAAACGCCGTGGGGAAGAGTAATAGTCTCCTCGTCCCCTACTGTGAGCTGTCCAAAACGTCCTGTTTTTATGATCACGCTCGACCTCTTTTTTAAAGCAGCCGGCCCCAACTTCCTAGGCCAGCTTATTCACAAACTCCAAAAAGCGAAAGCTTTTATCTTTTTGTAAATGGATGGAAAAAGCGAAAGCTCTTATCCTTTCAGAACTTTGGAAACTTGACCAATCGCGACAGGGGCTTTCACGGCTTCCTTATTTTGGTCTTGGATAGCCGCGTAAACTTCCTCGCGATGGATTTTGGTTTCCTTAGGTGCCTGAATACCTAAGCGAACTTGTTTGCCCTTGATCTGAACGACCACAATCTTGATGTGGTCGTCGATCGCGATGCTTTCCCCTAACTTCCGGGTCAATACCAACATAAGATCTCCGTCTCTGAACGCAAGTAGTCCGTTACTGGGTGCTCGTTTATTATAACGCCCCGCCGCTGGCAACTACTTTCCCGGAATTTCTTGCACTGCCCCAATTTGCTCATTTGAGAAAATCCATCAGTGTGGGTTGGACTAGCTTACTTGAGCTAGCTAAGGCGCTCCGGAAGACCGTTTCTTCCTTCGCAAGATCACTGACGACCTGCGCCATGTCCGCATCTTCAAGCTGGGAGCTGAGCTGGGCATTGGTCAGATTATGCCGCTCGATCGCCTGCCCCGTACTTTCCAACCCTTGCATGCGTGACCCGACCTTAGCTCGGGTTGCAATCAGCTCTCCATGGATCGCGTCAAAGGGCTCCAAGGTGCTGCGAATGCCCTCGAGGTCGCCCGTCAAAAGAGCGATCCGCAAATTCTGAAGCTCATTGAACACGTTGACGTTCTGAACCTGCCCCGCAAAGCCCGCCTCACCCTCGGCGACAGGAAACCCATCGGCGTCGACCGCGGCGGCCGGCGAGCGTTGAAGTTCGCCGTACACCTGACGACCGTCCCGCGAGGACTTAGGCGACGTATTGAATGCGTCCACTCCCGGTACGTTCATCGAGAGGAAAACATCGCGGCCGATCTCGACCATCATCTGTCCGCCGTCACCGACGTACTGGCCATCGGGGTCGACGGGAGGCTTCGAGATCTTGTATCCACCGAAAAGATACCGGTCGCCGATGCGGCGGTTCGCGGCAGAGACAGCGGCGCGGTAGAGCTGAGTCACTTCCTCAGCAACGCCCAAACGCGAGTCCTCGTTACTCGAGGCTCCACTCGCCTGGTTCAACGCGATCTCTTTCGCGCGGACCACGAGGTCGGCGATCTCGCCGAGTGCGTGGTCGGTGTTGTCGAGGAAAGTGCCGGCGAGCCGGGCATTGGTCTGGAACTGGTCGTTGTTCACTTTGTCGGTCCTGATCTCGAGCACCTTGGCGGCGCCTACCGGATCGTCCGAGGGGGTGTTGAGCTTCTTGAGCGACCCGTTCTTGGTCTGGAGATTCTCCATGCGCTCTTTGCTGCGCTGGATGCTCTCCCGGATCGTGTTGAAGTTGGTGTTGTCACTCACTCGCATCGGGTTTTCCTACTAGCGTTTCAAGTTCAAGACGGTCTGGAGCATCTCGTCGGCCACTTGGATCACCTTCGCCGATGCGCCAAAGGCGTGCTGGAACTGCATGAGATTGGCTGTCTCTTCGTCGATTGAGACGCCCGAGATCTGCTCGCGCATCTTGCCCAGCTGGTTGAAAATGTCGCGCTGCTGGTTCATGTTGAAGCGGTTCTTGGAGGCCGCGACCCCGACGTCCGAGACGATTGAGTTGTAGAAATCGTCGACGCTCGACTTGCCGTCATGCATGAGCTTCATGTTCTGAAGGCCCGAGATCGCGATGGCGACGCGGTTGTCGCCGGGGGAGTCGGGAATGGCGGCTGAGGCGATGTTGTTGGCATCCATCCGGACGTCCTCTGAGAGCTCGAGGAACTCGGCCGCCCTGTCCTTGCCGCCCAAATTTTCGAAGAAGGAGACCCCCGAGCGGCCGGTGCGCGAGTACCCCTGCTCATGGATAGCATTCACGGCTTCGGTAACGCTGAACGCGAGCTCGTCGAGGCGGTCGGCGATCGAGGACAGCGTGTTGTCGCGTACGTCAAGCACGGCGCCCATCTTGCCGCCCTTTACCGTGTGCGTGACGACCGAATGAGTGGTCGCGGTGGACTTGAGATCGAGCGCGCCGTCCACCTTGCCTTCGCCGTCTTCGGGCGAGGATTCGGTGATGAATTTCTGCACTTCGGGACCAACGACGATCGGGCCCACGCCCTTAAGCTCGACCACGACGTTGCCGAAGCCGTCCTTGTGGGTCGAGACTTCCGCGTAGGCGGCGAGGTCTTTCAGGATCACGTCGCGCTTGTCCTGAAGATCATTGGCGGGCGCCCCCGACATCTCCTGCTGCTGGATGCGGACGTTAACGTCACGAAGCTTCTCGGCCAGGCTGTTCACTTCCCTCACCTGGCCCTCGAGCCGGGAGTCGGCGTGCTTGCGGATGTCGTCCACCTCGTGGCGGAGACGGTGGAAGTCGTTCACCATCGCCTGACTGGCTTCGCGTACGCTCTGGCGGATGGCCTCGTTGTCGGGATCGTTCGAGAGCTTGCGGAACTCGTTGAAGAAGCGCGACATCACGCGATTGAGTCCATCGCCGTTCATCTCGTTGAAGACGTCCTCGGTCTGCTTGAGGAGAAGCTCTTTCTCCTCCATGTGAGAGATGTCTCGATTGGCGCCTCTGAGTTGCTTCTCGATGTACTCGTCGTTGAAGCGGTCGATGCGGCTGACAGTCGTGCCGGTGCCGACGATGGCGTGAGAGCCCGCCATGCCGTGCTGCTCGGAGGCCGCGGTATGAACCGTTTGGCGCGAGTAACCGTCGGTTTTAGCGTTCGCGATATTGTGACCGGCCGTGGAGATCGCGGCTTTCGCCGCCACCATCCCGCTTCTGCCGGTTTCAAATACGTTCGCGATCGCCATGGTTTCTCTTCACGCCTCCGAGGAGATTAGCCGAGCGCCATGTACCGGCGCCGAGCGCCGACCGCTCTGGTTGTAGGTGTTCGCGCGCGGCACGGACTCGCCGAGCACGTTGCGCTTCATTTCCTCGACGTGCTGGAGGGACTTCTTCACGAGTGCGGCGTTGTCGTTGTTCTGCTCGACGACCCGGCTGATGAGGATCGTGAGCGCGTTGGACGAGCTGCGAAGCTGCTCAGCCATTTTCGGATCGTAGCCCTGGATGGCGATCGCGATCTCGGCGAGGGTGAGCTCTGTGAAAGGCCGCTTCCAGCGGCCCGCGAGCTCAGACGTGTGCTTCAAGCGCGTAGTCTCGGCGGCGCGAATGCCTTCGATCAAGGCCTGCTTCGCGGCCGTTGCTTCCTCGATGAGTTTGAGGTCGGCGTCGACGAGCGCGGTTTTTTCCATGCGAACGGTCTCAAGCAATTGCCGATGCAGCCCGATGAGCCGTTGGAGGCTCTGGTAAAGATTTTCGCAGGCGTTGAGCGGGGCGTCCTGTTCGGGGCTCACTGGGCAATCCTCCTGATCGCTGACTCGGTTTCATCCTGAAACCGCGCGGAAAACTAAAACGGGAACTAGGGCAGCAACTCAGCTACCGGACATCTCGAGATGCTCGTTAACCATGCGGTCCGCGACGGCGTCGGCATCGACCTTGTAACGGCCGGCGTCGATGCGGCTCTTCAGCTCGGCGATCTTCGCTTCGCGAACATCGGGCGCGCTCAGCGCTTCGGTCTTCGCCTTGGCGATCTCGCGGCCGCGATCGGAGATTTCTGTTTTCGTCGAGGAAGCCGCGCCCGGCGAAGCAGTGCGGGAACCCTCGGCACCGCGCGCTTGCGCCGGCTTGCCGGATTTCTTCGTGCTCGAGACTTCTGCGCCCGCCGTCTGGTTGATCCCTGGCTGGCCGATATTACTAATTGCCATCTGAAACACCTCCTGTGTGAGCCCCGGGCTGGCTGGCTGCGCTGACCGGGCTGGTAGGAACTCCTTGTTCCTGTCCTTGAGTGTAACGTTGGCCCACCAGATAAGCAATGATCTGGTCTCCGAGTCCCACTCCGCCGGCGCGCGCAACCTTCTGCGCGGTCTCACTGTCCATCATCCCCCGGTAAATATCCGTCGCCGGGGACTCCATATCCATATCACTTTTCGGAACCGTCTGCCGCATGACTTTCATCATGTAATCCAAGAACATACCTTCCCACTGCTCAGCGGCCTCCCGAATTTGGGGGTCCACCTTCGAGCGGTCCACGACCGGTAGCCTTTTGCCCGGGGTCGTGGGAGCCGTCAAGGCGCTATCGCCTTTCTCGATCGGGATGCGCATGGGGGGTGAGGAGGGAGACGCGACTTTCACGCCTCCCCCCTCCGAGTCCGCAAAGAGCTGCTTGTCTGGTCAATAGAACGTTCGCGTGAACGCTCAACCGCGCGCCCGGCTTCCATGCCGGGTTTTGAATCAAGACTTGAGGGACCCGCCATCCTAGCCGGCCGTTTTTCCTGTCCTGTTTCCTGGATTTGTTTCGCATCATCCATGACGCCCGCACCGCCCTGACCCGACCGCTCTTCACGGCCAACCTTTTGCTCGACACTGTCGGAAGGCACCACTAAGAGGGCACCCATGTTCTCATCGAGCACAAAATCTTTCCAAAGAATCACATGATCTCCAATTCCGCCTGTAAGGCTCCAACCTGTTTCAATGTCTGAAAAATTGCAGTGAGGTCCTTCGGCTGCACACCCAGGGTGTTGAGCACCTTCACCAGGTCCGAGACGCTCGAGCCGCCGCTCTTCGCGTCTTTCGATTCCTTGAGCTCAAATACGCGCTCGGGCCGCGTGCCCTTGGGCGCGCCCTTGATCTCGATCGCGAGATCGCCGTGCGAGATGGCCACCGGCGTGATGTTGATCCGCTCGCCCATCACGATCGTGCCGGTGCGCTCGTTGAGCACGACCTTCGCTTTCGAGTCGACGTTCACGGTCATGTTCTCGAGCTGCGCCATGAGTTCGACTGACTTGCCGTCGAAGTTGAAGGGAACAACGACGTCAATCGTCGCACTGTCGCGAGCAGTGGCGAACTTGCCGCCGAGCTCGCCGTTGATGGTGGCCGCGACGCGCGCAGCAGTCGTGAAGTCGGAGTTGTGGAGCGCGAGCCGGAAGTTCTTCTTGCCGGCGAAATTCACGTCGACGTCTTTCTCGATAGTCGCGCCCGAGATCACTCTCGCGACGGTCGGGAAATTTTTAGTCTGCCCATCTGCGACGCTGCCGATCGAGAGCGAGCCCTGCGCGACGGCGTAGACGTTCTGGTCGCCAGCGCGAAGCGGAGTCACGAGAAGCACTCCCCCCTCGAGGCTCTGTGAGTCGCCGATCGAGCTGACTGTCACGTCGAGCTGGTTTCCGATGCGCGCGAACGGAGGCAGTTTCGCCGTCACGATCACGGCGGCGGCATTCTTTGATTTAATTTGCGGATTTCCCTGAACATCCAGGCCGAGCTTGCCGAAGAGCCGAGAGAGAGACTGTCCAGTCACTTCGGCGCTCGAATCGCCAGTTCCCTTCAAGCCCACGACGATGCCGTAGCCGATGAGGATGTTCTCGCGCACGCCTTTTACGCTAGCGATGTCCTTGATGCGCGCGCTGTGGCCGGGCATGGGCACGAGAAATCCAAGCACGAGTGCCGCCGCCAGGAGGAGCGAGCCCATGGGCAGCGGCAAGCGCGCGCGGCTAGATTGGAATCTCGGCCGGCCCGGCAGGCCGGCCTGGTCGTTAACGGTTGGCTTCAATGCGGTATTCATAAAGTTTCCCTGAGGCGACCACGTCGTCCTCTGAAATATCGGTGCCTTTGACGACTGCGATCAGGTTCACGAGCCGCGAGGCTCCGTTGGAATAAGCTACGCGCTTGGTCGCGCGAATCTTGTAATTGCCGTTGGGGTAGCGCTCGATCACCTCACCCATCATCGTGTCCGCGGCCTTCAGGCCGAGGGAGCGCGAAACATCAACGTCGGCAAGAGTCGGAGGCTTTTCTTCTTTGGAAGGCGCGCCGGCTGCCGCCGTCGCTGCTGGGCTGCGCTCAGTACCGGCAGGAACAGGAGCTGCCGCGCTCGTTGCCACTTTGTCCGAGCCGGCTTTGGATTTGTCATCGGCCGCACCCGTGTCGCCGGTCGACTTGCGAATCGCCGCCAGCTCAAGCTCACGTTCTTTCTCCTTCGTACTCAGGTTCCGGCGGATCTCCAGGCCCACGTCGCGCACGAGATCGGCCTCGACGTTCAGCGTGACGATGTCGCCCACGCCGCGAACCTTGTTCTTGGTGAAGTAATAGTTGGTCTGGCCGTCGGAGCCCCAGAGCGAGCCCTCGTTCTGCGTTTCGTCCACAAAGTCAGCGCGGGTCGCGCGCATGCCATTCTTGTACTGTCTCCGCATCGCGGGTTCCATGTCGGGCACGGCCCCCGAACTGATCACGGCGCGCTGGCCATCTTCGGCTTCGGCACCGCCGTAACGATTCAAGTCGCGGCGGTTGGCATCGACCTGCTCCCCATTCACCCAGGAACGGTTGTCGTTATATCTCGCCCGGCCTTGAGGGCCGGCCTGGTCATCAAGCTGCGAATACCTGCCACCGTCGGAAAGTCCCGCGGGTGCGCGGTCGCCGTACTCCCTCGCGAGGATACCGCGCTCAGTCCAGCGGCCACCGGTGACCGGAGAGTTGTCGGCTTCCAGATCATCGAGATCCTGGCGAAGATTCCCGAAAAACGCGCCGCAGCCTGAAAGCAGGCATAGGACGATCAAGAGAGCGAACACTTTCACAGGTTCACCTCGACGATCCCGCCAGCTCGGAGCCTGCCGGCGAGTGAGCGTTTCGTGCTCGTCGTCATCACGCGCACGTTTTGGTCAATCAGGCCCGGCTCTTCCGCCGTGCCAAGAGTCGAGAGCGTCAGGCCACCTGAGATCAGTTGGACTCGAACCGCGTCGCCGCGGCGGATGTCGGGGATCTTCTGGACCGCGCTCGAAATTAGGAACTGGCCTTCGATGATGGTCTGGCGGGTCTCGAGGCGCGAGAGGTCCGTCTCGGCTGGCAGCACGACGCCGCGGTATTCATAGCCGTTTCCAAGGGCTAAATTGAGCTCCTGGCTAGAGAAAAATTCCTCAGTGAGCTTCTCGCCTGGAAGGATGCGGCGCTTGGCGATGCGGACTGGTGACCAGGACGAATAGCTCAGCACGCCTTCGGCCGTTCGAACCGCGTTCCCGGTATGTCCCTTGGCTGTGAATGAGGACTCGCCCCGCGAGTTCTCGGAGACAAGCGTGACGGAGTCGACTGTCTCAGGCGCCTGGCCGCGCTGCCAGCGGACTGCGCCGAGCACCTCGACGCGCGCGCCAGAGAATTTCTTCTGAAGCGCCTCGCGCACCAGCGTTTCGGTAACGCCTAGTTCCGCCTGTTCATCGCTGACGGCACTCGTGGCCGTATGAGCGGTCGCGGCGGAGAGCAGGAGCACCGCGAGAGACGCGACCAGCGAGACGATGAGCTTCGGAAGCTTGGGCTCAAGAAGTTTAATCATCATTTGATGTTCACCGTGGAGCTCCACATCTGGTCGACCGCGCCCATGACCTTCGTGCTCATTTCGTACGCGCGCTGCGTGCCGATCATATCCACCATGGAGTTCGCGACGTTGACGTTTGATCCTTCGAGCGCGCCCTGCTGGAGCATGCCCAGGCCGTTTTCGCCAGGAATGCCCTGCACTGGCGCGCCGCTCGCGAGAGACGGCTTGTAGATGCTGTCGCCCGCGGCCATCAGACCCTGCTCGTTCGGAAAGACAACGAGCTGAATCTGGCCGAGCACGGCTTCGCCGTTGTTCGGCAGCACTGCCTTCACCTCGCCCTGGGGAGAGATCTTCACTTCGAGCGCGTTGGCAGGAACGGTGATCTGCGGCTGGAGAATCGCGCCGCCCGAGTTCATCACGCGACCCTGGGCGTCGACATGGAAAGCGCCAGCGCGCGAGTAACCGATCTCGCCGTTCGGCGTCTGCACCGGGAAGAACCCGCGGCCTTCGATCATCAGGTCGTAGGGGTGATAGGTCATGCGGGCGGGGCCTTGCTCGAATATTTTGTGCGAAGCCCCGACCTTCACACCCATGCCGGTCTGGATGCCGACCGGGCTCTGGGAGTTGGCGCCGAGGCTGGCGCCCGCTTCCTTCGTCGTCTCGTACATCAGATCCTGGAATTCGTTGCGCGAGCGCTTGTAGCCGTCGGTGTTGACGTTGGCCAAGTCATTGGAGATGCGCTCGATATTGGCCTGCTGGGCCTCGAGTCCGGTCGCGGAGGTGGTCAATGCTCGAATCATTTTATATTCCCTTAAATTTTCCCGAGATCGTTGGACTCGCGGCCCATCATCTCGCCGTAAGTCTTCAGCGCCTTCAGATCCTGCTCGAACATGCGGTTCGCCTTGATGAGATTGGTCATCTCCTCGATTGGATTCACGTTGGAGCCCTCGAGCACGCCCTGGCGAACGATCGTCTTCTCGGCGGGTTTCGCGTTGGCTGGATCTTTGTTCTCGAACAACGCGCCACCGATCTTGCGCGCTTTGCTCGGATCGGTGAACTCGACGACGCTCAGCTTGGCGACAAGCTCGTCGCCGGAGTAGATCTCGCCGGCTTGGGTAACGCTGAGATGGGTGCCGCGGTCGCGCAAGTTGATGTAGCGTGCGGCGTCTCCCTGCGCTCCCGGGACGGCGTTCGCGGCAGCTAGGCCGCCGGCCTGCGAAGCGAGAACCGGGTAGCCATCGGTCGTGACGAGTTTGCCGTCAGCTGCGAGCTTGAACGAGCCCGCGCGAGTGAACCGCGAACCGTTCGGCGTGCTGACCTCGACAAAGCCCGGCCCATCGAGCGCGAGATCCAAGGGTGAGTTCGTGACCCGAAGCGGGCCCTGGCGGAAATTGGTGTGCGTGCCGTCAACGACAACGAAGGCTTGGTCCCGTCCGTCCAGCGGATGGAGGTCCTTATCAGTGATCGGACCGCGCGGAATGTCGACTGTGCCGGGCGTGCGCTCGACGGTCGCGAGGTATTCCTTGAACGACGGTGCGTCTTTCTTGAAGCCGACCGTGTCCGCGTTGGCCAAGTTGTTGGCCACGATGTCCACTGCCTGCGCTTGCGCTGCCGCGCCTGATACGGCAGTCCACATCCCTGTGCTCAAGTGATAATAACTCCCCCGGGAACATCCTGCTCCCAAGGCTAACTAGAGCAATCGGCATGCCGGGTCATCGGCTTGAGCGGTTTTTTCGCGGACCACTCAGAAAAATTTCGACGCCGCTGCATCCTCCCGAATTCACGCTCGAATCACGGGTGCCCGGGCGCGCGAAATTGCCAACCCATTCGTCGCCAATTTTTGAACAGGGAGGGATTCACTGGGCGAAAACTTCCTGGCCGGAAGAAATGTCCCGGTAAAACGGCAGTTCCTGCCGAGACGACGCCTCTCGAGCTGCGGGAAACGCAGTGGCTGTGAAGTCGTTCGCCACAAATCAATCTCCCTGAGTCTGGATGGGATTTGAACTAGGTTTTCACGACGTTTTCCGGTAATTCAGAAAGCATCGTGATCGCGGAACCACTCGTTCTTACTTCCAAACCCGTCGTCGAGGCGCTGAAAGTCGAGCTCATGGCCCGCGTCGCGCGCTTCAGGGCGTCAAGCGGCCGCCAGCCCAAGCTCGCAGTCGTGCTCGTGGGCGAGGATCCGGGAAGCGTCATCTACACGACTCGCAAGGGCACGGCGGCCACTGAAGCCGGCATGCTTCACGAGACCGTGAAGTTCCCGGCCACGGCGGCGCCAGCCGAGATCTGGGCCGCGATCGGCCGGTTGAACGCCGACTCCACGGTCGACGGCATCCTGATCCAGCGCCCACTTCCGAAATCCTTTCGCGAGGAGGACGTCCTCTATTGGGTGGCCGAAGCGAAGGACGTCGACGCGTTCCATCCGGTCAACACCGGCCGGCTCTCACTCGGGCTCCCGAGCTTCCAACCTTGCACGCCTGCGGGCGTGATGGAGATCCTCCGGCATTACAAGATCCTGATCGCGGGCAAGATCGCTTGCGTGATCGGTCGGAGCTCGATCGTAGGAAAGCCGATGGCGGCGCTCCTGCTGCAAGCGGACGCGACCGTGCTCCACTGCCATTCGAAGACTCCTGGCCTCGCGGGAATCTCGAGTCAAGCCGATATCCTGGTCGCCGCCGTCGGGCGCGCGGAGATGATCGACGAGACTTACGTCAAGCCGGGCGCAGTCGTGATCGACGTCGGTATTAATCGGCGGGCTGACGGCAAAGTCGTAGGCGACGTGGCTTACGAGCGAGCGAAGGCGCGCGCCTCGGCCATCACGCCGGTTCCGGGTGGAGTCGGCCCGATGACGATCCTCATGCTGCTCCAGAACACGGTCTGGGCCGCGGAACAAAGAGAGCTGCAAAAAGCGAAAGGCCAAAGCGTATGACCCTGATGCAACCCCTCAAGCGCACGGCGCTCTTCGAGGAACACAAGAAGCTCGGCGGCAAGCTGATCGATTTCGGCGGGTGGGAGCTCCCCGTCCAGTACACGGGCGTGATAGATGAGCACATGGCCTGCCGCTTGGCAGCCGGTCTTTTCGACGTCAGCCATATGGGCGAGGTTCATGTCGAGGGCGCGCGCGCCGAGGACTTCCTGAACCGGCTCGTCACCAACAACGTCTCGAAGCTCGCGGTCGGGCAAGCCCAATACACCGTGATGTGCAACGAGGCGGGCGGCATCGTCGACGATCTCGTAATCTACCGCCGCGCCAAGGACCGCTTCCTGGTCGTGGTCAACGCGAGCAACGTGGACAAGGATTTCGCGCATATGCAGCTCGTGGGCGCGCCCTTCGCGGCGACCGCGAGCCCCGCCGACTTCTGGCTCTCGAACGAGAGCGCGAAATACACCCAGATCGCGATCCAGGGCCGCAACGCCGCAAAGATCCTCCAGTCGCTCACGAGCGTCGATCTCGCGCCGATCAAGAACTACTGGTTCGCCGAAGGCGAGATCCGCGGCGGGATCACGGCGATCCTCGCGCGTACCGGCTACACGGGCGAGGACGGATTCGAAGTTTACGTGCCCTGGGACCGGGGCGCGGAAGTCTGGCGCGCGCTCCTCGAGGCGGGCCAGCCGCATGGGCTCCAGGCCTGCGGGCTGGGCGCGCGCGACACGCTGAGGCTCGAGATGAAGTATCCCCTCTACGGCCACGAGCTCACCGACGAGACCAACCCGCTCGAAGCGGGCCTAGGCTGGGTCACCAAGCTCGACAAGCCAGTGGAGTTCGTCGGCAAGAAGCCGCTTCTCGAGGCCAAGGCCCGGGGACTCAGCCGCGCGCTGGTCGGAATCAAGTTCCTGGAACGCGGTATCCCGCGACAGGGTTACGACGTGTACGACGCGGCGGGAACCCGTAAAGTCGGCGTCGTCACGAGCGGAACCCAGTCGCCGTCACTTAAACTTTCGGTCGGGATCGCCTATGTCGAGATCGCTCAAGCCGCCATCGGCACACGGATCACGGTGGATTTACG
>JAYVOO010000605.1:0-11562 GCA_043757905.1 Oligoflexia bacterium | reverse complement strand
GGAGCGGGTTGTTCCGCTTGCGCGAAGACGGGATACAAAGGCCGAGCTGCGATCTATGAAATGCTGGAGATGACCCCCACGATCCGCGAGCTGATCCTCGCAGGCGCCCCGCAAGCCGAGCTCAAAAAGCGCGCGGTCATGGAAGGCATGCGCTCGCTGCGGACGTCGGCGCTTACGAAAGTGGCCCAGGGGCTCACGACGCTTGAAGAAGCGCTCTCCTCCACCATGGAAACCTGAACGGGAACTCGAAAAGGAACGCATCGATGGGCAAGGTCAGTCTGGCAGCGCTGCTGAAAACGATGGTCGACCAGGAAGCATCTGACTTGCATCTTTCCGTCGGCGTCCCGCCCGAGTTCCGCATCGGCGGCAAGATCGTTAAGGTCAAGTCAGACCCGCTCTCGAACCAGGACACGAAAGAACTCTGCTACTCGGTCCTCACCGACAATCAGAAGACCTCTTTCGAGGGCGATCTCGAACTCGATTTCTCGTTCGGCATCAAGGACCTCTCCCGCTTCCGCGGCTCGATCTTTTATCAGCGGGGCAGCGTGGGTGGCGTCTTCCGACGCGTGCCCCTCACCGTCCCGGACTTCGACACTCTCAACCTTCCTTCGGTTCTCAAGCAGGTGATCCGCAAGCCCAACGGCATCGTGCTTGTCACCGGCCCGACAGGTTCGGGCAAGTCCACCACGCTTGCCGCCATGCTCGACGTGCTGAACCGCGAGGAGTTCGGGCATATCATGACGATCGAGGATCCGATCGAGTTCGTGCATCCGCACAAGAGTTGCATCGTCAACCAGCGCGAAGTCGGCGTCGACACCAAGTCATTCGCCTCCGCCATGAGGCGAATCCTTCGGCAGGACCCGGATTATGTCCTGATCGGGGAGCTTCGCGACCCCGAGACGATCGAGATGGCGCTGACGATGGCCGAGACCGGCCACTTGATCTTCGCGACGCTGCACACCAATAACGCCGTCCAGTCCATTAACCGCCTGGTCAACACCTTCCCGCCCTTTCAGCAACAGCAGATTCGCTCGGTGCTCGCCTACACGCTCCAGGCGGTCATTTCGCAGCAGCTCATCCCGAAGAGCCACGAGCCGGGCCGCGCGATGGCGATGGAAATCATGATTCCTAACACGGCGATCAAGAACCTGATCCGCGAGGACAAGGTCCACCAGATCTACACCGCCATGCAGAGCGGGCAGACCCAGACCGACATGATGACGATGAACCAGAGCCTCGCGCAGCTGGTTTACCAGGGCGTCTTGACCAAACCCGACGCGGTCTCGTATTCGACCGAGCCGGGCGAGCTCATCAAGATCCTCGGAGTGAAGTAATGCCTGAGTTCCAATACGAGGGCGTCGACCGAGGTGGAAAGAAAGTCGGCGGCACGCTTGCGGCCGAAACCGAAGGCGCGCTCCGCATGGCGCTCCGGGGGCAAGGCATCCGCCCGATCAAGATCTCGAAAGTCAGTGCGATGAACATAGATCTAGGCGCGTTCTTCAGCGGCGCCGGCACTCGTCTGAGCGCTGAGGCGCTGATCCTGCTCACTCGCCAGCTTCAGGTCCTGCTCAATTCGTCCGTGCCGCTCGTACAGGCGCTCGACATCCTCTGCGAACAGGCTCCGGATGCCGGCAGCCGCGCGATCATCGGCGCAATCAAAGAGAAGGTTTCCTCCGGCTCTTATCTCTGGGAGGCGCTGGCGCTCCACCCCAAGGCGTTTCCACGCCTCTACATCTCGCTCGTGCGCGCCGGTGAAGCCTCGGGCTCCACCGACCAGATGCTGAAGCGCTTGAGCCGGTACCTTGAAGACTCCAACCGGATGAAGAAGATTATCAAAAGCGCATCGATGTATCCGGCCGTTATCTCGTTCATCGCCGTCGGTGTGATCATGCTCCTGATGACGGTGGTCATCCCGCGTTTTGAAAGCATGCTAATCGGCGCTGGCCAGACTCTGCCGATGCCGACCCAGGTGGTGATCAACATCTCGCGTTTTTTCCAACGCAACTACCTTCTCATCCTCGCCCTTATCGGAGGCAGCATCTACCTGGGCCGCCGCTACTACCAAACACCGGAAGGGCGCTCTACATTTGACCGAATCGTCTACGAGATTCCCTACATCGGCGGACTCATGCAGAAGGCCGGCATCGCGCGCTTCGCCCGCACGATGCAGACTCTACTCAGTTCGGGCGTGAATCTGGTGGACGCCATCGAGGTTTGCCGCGGCACGATCGACAACGCCGTCCTGGAAACCGCGATCGACAAGATCAAGGCCGAGATCGAGAGCGGCAAGACGCTAGCGATGGTCACCTCCCGGCTCTCGGTCTTTCCCAAGATGGCGAGCCAAATGATCGCAGTCGGCGAGAGCACCGGGAACCTGGACAAGATGCTGGACAAGATCGCTGACTTTTACGAGGAAGACGTCGAGACAGCGATCGCCGGCCTGACCAAGATCATCGAGCCGATCATGCTCGTGGTCATCGGCGGCCTCGTGGGCGGGATCCTGATCGCGATGTATCTCCCGGTATTCAAAATGGGTGGGGCGAGCTGAGCATGAAAAAAGTCAAGATCATCGGAGAGTCCCCCGCCGTCAACGAGCTGCTCGACATGATCGGGCGGGTCTCTTCCTCCCGTTCAAACATCCTGATCATCGGGGAGAGCGGCACCGGCAAAGAGCTCGTCGCCCGCATGATCCACGAGTCAGGGCCCTGGGCGCAGAAACCTTTCGTGACCGTCAACTGCGGCGCGATACCCGAGAACCTGCTCGAGAGCGAGCTCTTTGGCCATAAGAAGGGCAGCTTCACCGGCGCGATCGCCGAAAAGCCGGGCCTCTTCGAAGTCGCTCACACGGGGACGCTCTTCTTGGATGAAGTGGGTGAGCTTCCGCTCCCGATGCAGGTCAAGCTCTTGCGCGCGCTGCAAGAGCGCACGATCCGAAAGGTCGGCGGCAACGAGGACATCAAGATCGACGTGCGCGTGATCGCCGCGACGAACCGAGATTTGGAGATCGCCGCCTCGAAAGGCACTTTCCGGGAGGACCTCTACTACCGGCTCAACGTCATCCAGATCCGCACGCCGTCGTTGCGCGAGCGCAAAACAGACATCCGGATCCTCGCCAACTATTTCCTCTCTCGTTATGCGGAAAAGCACAAAAAGGACCTTCTCGGCATGGAGCCCGAGACCTTGGCCGCGCTTGAGGCCTATTCCTGGCCCGGCAACATCCGTGAGCTCGAGAACACGATCGAGCGGGCCTGCATCTTGGAAAGCAAATCCAAAGTCGGCGTCGCAACCCTGCCTGCGGCAGTCACCTCCGCGAACGGGCGCACGCTTCCGACGGCAGCAAGACCAGGTGCGCTTCGCCCGCTCTCGGCCGTGGCCGGCGCCCCGGGCGATAAAGAGCTGCGCATTCCCGCGCCCGACTTTTCCAATGGGCCGATGCAGCTGGAGAGCGTGATGGGCGAGATCGAGAAGATTTACCTGAAAAGCGCACTCGAGCATGCAGGTGGCATCAAGAAGAACGCCGCTGAGCTTCTGGGAATCACCTTTCGCAGCATGCGCTACCGCCTGAAGAAGCTCGGACTCGAATCTGGCCCCGACGACGGCGACGGGGACTGAGCTCAGCGCGGCACGACGATTTTTCGCGCGGCCAGGCTTCGCGGGCTGTATCTGGCGGATTTCGTCGAGATCGGAGTCAGCAGCCCCGTCGACGCCGCCACCTTGAAGATGCTCACGTTGTTGCTGCCGCCCGAATTCGCGACATAGGCGAACGCGCCGTCGGTGTCGAACGCGAGGTCGTAAGGCACGAGATCGGTGGCCCGCGACTGAAGTAGGCTCAGGTAGCTGGGGCCCGTGCTCGCCAAGCTGAAGACCGAGACGGTTTCGGTGCCCTGATTGACCACATAGAGAAATCGTCCCAGCAAATCCAGCTTCAGGGATATCGGTTGCGTGGTCGGGAACGATGGCGAGCCTACGATTGTCAGCGCCCCCGTCGAGGAGTTGATCGTGATGACCGAGATCGTGCTCGAGCCGTAGTTGGCCGTGAAAATGAAACGGCCGAGCGGATCAACCGCGATCGAGACAGGCCAGGTACCGGTGACGACGCTGCCCGTCGCAGTGAGTGCGCCCGTGCCCTGGTCGATCTCGAACGAGTAGATCGTGCTGTCGCCGTAGGAAGTGGTCAGCAGGTATTTGCCGTCGACGGTGATCGCGACCGAAAAGGGCAGCGAGCCCATTGCATAAGTGCCCACCGGCGTGAGCAATCCGGTCTCCGCGCTGATCGAGTAGGCCGAGATGTCAGCCGAACCATTGTTCACGACGTAGGCGAATTTACCGGTGGAGTGTATCGCTAGTCCCAAGGGCGACGTGCCGGTCGCTAGGCTTCCAATCTCCGTGAGTGCGCCGGAGACGAGGTCCGCGGCGAACGCGGTGACGAGATTCGAGGCCTTCTGGGTTACATACGCGAAGTTGCCGCTCGGATGCAACGCGATCGAGCTGGGATTTCCCGCGACATCGAGCGTGGCGGTAGTCGTGAGCAACCCCGTTGCGTGGTTCAAACTATAGAGCGAGATAGCGCCGTAGTCGGGCCCCCCCACTTGCCCGAAATTGGCCGCATAGAGCTGGTAATTTGTAATGATGGGCCCGCCAGCCAGGCCCTCGCCCGTGCCGCAAGCCTGGAGGCAGACCGACAGGGCGGCGAGCGCGCCGATCAATTTAGAAAACATAGGCTACCGTCGCTCCGATCAGGAACCAGCTCAGCTTTGGGTCGAGGTCGTGCTCGCTGACGCCAACGATCTCGCGTGCTGAGAACGAGAGATACTCGAGTTGAATCCCCAGGTGGAGGTGCTTCGAGCCGATCAGCTTTCCCGCCCGGAGAAGCCCGACCGCGGTGAAGCCACTTGGCCCTTTGTAGGCGAGCTTGCTGCCTTCAGCGGTCGTGTTCGAGAGCCCGTAGGGACCCATGATCTGGGGCGAGATCTTGACCACCACTTCGTCCCCGAGCTGTGCACCCAATGTCGGAGCGATGGTGCTGAAGCGGGAGCCCTTGAAGTTGCCGACAGTAGCATTGACTTTCGAGTACTGACCGATCCAGCGGTATTCGCTGGTCGCTCCGAGAAGAAGGATCATGCGCCCCCCCTCGGTGACGCCCAGATCAGCCCTCCAAGCCGCGGTCCCTCCCATTCCCCACTGCAAGAGCGTGGGCGACTCCTCCGGCTTGTCCGAGACTGTCGGCTTCGTGAAGCTTAGGGAGCAAGCGAGATCGAGGTAGGCCCAGGGATGACTCTTCTGGAAGTTCGTAGGACCGCTCTCTTCCGCGAAATTTTCTGCGATCGACTGGGGATTGAGTGGCGGGATTTTGGCGCCAGAACGAGGGGGTTTTGGAGCTGACTTAATCGGATTTGTCCGATCACCTGGCGTCAATGGCATGACCGCCCACGCCGGAACGCAGCTTGCTAACCCTAGGCTCAGCGATATCAGATGGCGGCGTGCTCGAACCCGAAGGCTTGCCAAGATTTCTTCCTTTGATTCCAGGACATGTATCAGTACCCATCAAGATTAGATCGCCCGGACCGATAAAGCCTATAAGGAAGAGGATAAATCGGCATGAAACCATCCGAAACAAGAAAAGGACTTTGCGCCCTGACGGTCTTCGAACTGAAAGAGAAGATCCTCTCCTCCGTGGTTAATTCACCCGACTCAGCGGCCTATACGATCCGCCGCACTTTAAACCGACCGCAAGGCATCCGAGAGCTTGCCACGATCTGCCAGTCAATCGGAGTCGATCTCTGCCGTCCGGTTTTTGATGCGATTAGCCCTGCCCAGTGGGCAAAAATCGACGGCGAGATCCGTGCGAACACGGGCGCCCAGGAAGGTTCAGACTCGACCGAACCACTCCAGCGTTTTTTTGAGCGGCTATTCCGCGACTCCCTGGACTGGAATCCAGAAACCGCACTTCAGCAATCGTTCGCCGTGCTTCGCCGAAAAGGCGGAGCCTGGCTGGCCGCACTCTTCATCACGCAGGAGATCTCAGAACTTGCACTGCTCTCGACACTTTGGGTTCCAGAAGAGATGGAGATGATCCAATCTGCGCTCCCCGCTTCCGCCCGCAAAGAGATGACTCTTGGAATCTTCCGCCTCCAGAGGCTTCCTGAAGAGCGCGTCCTCCTGCTCTCTCTCGATCTGCTGAAACGCATCCGTAACATCGCTCAGGGTCCCAAACAGAAGTCCGCTCCCGTCAGCACTGCGATCGCGGCGACTGCTCCCATTGCCATTTCGCCGCCTGCGCGGCCTACGCTTGCGCAGCTGAAGTTGAAGACCGAACTCGAAGCACAGAGTCTTGCGCTGGGAGACGCGCAAAATCAAATCGAACGACTGGCCCGTGAGCTCGCCCGTACTCATGCAAAGTTCCAGTCCGACCGCGCTGCCTACGCCGCAAGAACAGAGGTGTCTCCGCGCGTGCCCAAGGACAAGATCACGCCGCCCCCTTTCCGGCATCATGGCGCCGCCGCACGGCCTCTCAAGGCCCAAATCATTCCCGCACAGCGCATGCAAGAAGCCGAGAAAACCCCAATCGTGCTTGAAGTGAGCCGGTATTCCGCCGTGAACGCGGCGATCGATCGAATCAACCAAAAACTTCCCGTGCGGCTGAACACTCAGTTGCCAGCGCTTCCGCGCATAGAGCGTGCCCAACCCGAAGTTTCGCCCGAGCCCACGAGCGCCATCAGGGACGTCTTGGCCCGAAGCGTTTGAGAGTTTGGATGACATGACACTTTCAAGCGGGTCATAGGCGACACTGCTCAAGCCTTAAATTGATTAATTTGGTCAGGTATATTAGAATCAGAGGAGCAGAGCGAAGAAACTTATTCGTAAATTCAGGACGTATGTTGAAACCCATTGTCGGCCTCAGTCTTAAAGCGAGCGAATCGATGCGTGCGGGAACCGCGGTTCTCGGTGCTTTGCTTTCTCTTCTCGCCGTCGGTTGCCAGGGACTGGGCAACTCAGAGCTCGAGAAAGGCGGCGTCGGCCTTCAACTCGCGATCGCCTCCGGCGACAACCAATCCACGGGTCCTGGCATCGTCTACCGGTCTACGCTCGCGGTGCGACTGACCGACCCGACCGGGGAGAACAATGTCGCGGGCTCAAAGGTCATTTTCAGCGAGATCAGCAACACCGGCGCACAGGTCCTGATCAGCGAAGCCGAAACGAACTCGCTCGGCATCGCGACCACTCAGGTCGTATCGGCGCGCATCTACAACAAGACGACGAAGATCGAAGCGCGCCTTGCCGAGACCGATACCGCTGTCACGTTCACGTTAACCACAACGGACAAGGGTTCAGGCGCTCGCTTCGACGTCACCACCACGCATAATCAGATTGAGACCGCGGGTGTCTTGTTTGGGTACACCGTGAAGGTCGTCGACGATCAGGGCAATGTCGTCACCGACTTCGAAGGCACCCAGGTGATCTCCATTAGCTTCGACACGAGTTCGAGCTGGGGCGGAGTCGCTCCGATCCTCCCGGATGCAGGAACGATCTGCAATTTCGTGCACGGGATCTGCGCCCTTCCGCCGAATTATTCTCTCACAGACTCCCGCCGCTCGACCCTGATCTACGTGGGCGATGGCCCGGGCGGCTTGCAAGACATTTTCGCCAAACCGATCGTCGTCCAGCGTGGCGTAGCGGCGGGCTTCGCGATCGCGGACATTCCTGGCGGCCCTGGCTCAGGTGCGATTGCGCGCACCTCGCTCACGAGCATCAAGAAATTCACGACGACCGCGGACAGCGCGCCGTCCTCCCTGGCCGCGGCCTCAATCGACGTCGCCGGAAACTACGTCGCAGACCTCAGTGGCGCCACCTGGGCGATCTCGGGCGAATCCGTCGTGGGAGTTCTGGGCCCCCGCTTCTCGCCCCCACTTCCCGCCGTTGCATCGACGATCAGCCTCACTCCGGTAAAGGTCGGTACAGGCCGGCTGACCCTCAGCAAAGCCGGATTCACGTCAACATCTAGCCTCGACGTGCGGATTGACCCGGGCGTGCCCACGCATCTGTTGGTCGTGCCTGAGCACGCCACCGTGGCCAATGATCTGATCACAACTTCGGTTGAGCAGCCCGGAATCCCATTCACGATCCGAATTTACGCAAAAGATGCGCACGAGAACACCGTCTACAAAGACATCAACGATCGCAATGAGTACATCGGCGCGTTCACGGCAAAATACGAATTCGTCCAGGACTCCACCCATACGCCCTACAGCGCCACGACCGTGAGTGGTGGTTGCGCGCGGATTTATCCGGTGACTCAAACGTTGACTTCGCAAATCTACGGAGACGCGGGAAACTGCACTGGGGGCGCGAACAATACCAGTATCCAGCAGATTTTCTTCTCAGGCGCCGGGATCTTGACCATGAAAGGATTGCTGCATGACGCACACGCGGGCATTACCCCAACTCTCAGGGTCACTGTCAATGCCGGCAACGGCTTCAGCCAGCTAGTCGGCACGACTCCGATCTCAATCTCGCGCGGTTCAGCTTACGCCATCAACTTGCACGCGGCGCTGGGAGATGACGGCTCGTTTGTCAACGCGGCACCGTTGATTGGTAACGGGGGCGGCACCGCGGCCAACGGATCATTCTATCCCAACTCGGCGGCACCGGTCTCTCTGAGCCAGGTTTCAGGCGGCGGTCCGTTCACCTACTACGCCGCTTACGAAGACAAGGGTGGCAATTTCATCTCGCAAATCAGCGTGAACTGGAGCACGACGCTCGCTTTTGCGGGCCAGTTTTCGCCGGATATCGCCGGCGGGACCGGCATATCAACCGCGCCCGGCACCTCAACTGTTTTCACTCCGGTCCTAGCGGGCGCTGGAAGCCTTTGCGCTTCGGACGGATCGCTCACCAGCTGCTTCGGAGGCGGTGTCAACGCATCACAGCTCCACCACTTCGAGCTGTCAGCGAGCGACGGAAGCAGCACTGTCAATACGATCAAGGCCACGAGTCCCTATTCGCTCATCGTTCAAGGGCTCGACGTGAGAGGAAATCCTGCCAGCATCCCGAGCGGCTCGAACTCCACCCTGACCTTTACCTATACCGGACTCACCAACTCTCCCAAAGCCACCGCCCCGGTGATTCCGCTCAATAAAGTTTACACAACGGATTCAGGGAACTCCACCCGCATCACGATCGCCACCGGCGCCTCAGGGGCCGCACTGAGAATTCCGAACTCCTTGAACACGGTGGATATCGCAGTTTCAAACGCTGCCAGCACGCCAATCGTCGCCCCCGTCCACCTGACGCCGACGATTACTGCCGGACCGCGGACCGCAGTCCGCATCCGCACGGTCAACGATCTCTCTGCCTGCAACAACTCGAATGTGAATGACGTTACGTCGGTGAGCGGACACGCCGACCTGAGTTACGTGACCGACCAAAGCCCCACCTTTTACCTCGCCCTCTGCGACGCCGAGGAAAACACCATCCCGAACAGTGCTCTGGGCCGCTGGAATTTCAACTCGAGCACGACCTCGGCGGCGAATCCCCTCCAGACGGATGCCGTATCCTACGCCCCAAATCTTTTACTTCCAGCGTCCGCGACCGTAAGCGTGACCTTCCCCGCGACGGGCACCCCCTCGACCACTGCGACGACAAAACCCATTACAGTGACGGAAGGTGTCTTGACTTCATTCGCCGTGACGACCGTCCAAGCCTCGAATCCAAGCGGTACCGTCTCTGCCGGGGCAACATTTACCACCACAGTCACGATGAAGGACGCCAAGGGCAACACGATCGGCTTCAACGGCACCACCTCCATGAACTTGTCGATCGCGAACTCGGCCGACACAGTTTACAATTACAACTACACGGCACCTTCCAGTGGGCCCCGTACTTTCACCAACGGGGTGATGACGAGCGATACGATCACCCTATTCAATTCGGCAACCACACCGACAATCACCTATACTTCAGTGGGCGACGCCTTGGTTCTGGCGGGTCGCCAGGGTTCGGTTCTCATGACTGTCAAGAACGATGCTCTCGATCACTTCCGCGTGCGCAAGACGAATCCGACTATGATCGCCGGCGCGCACACGATATTTAATCTCTATGGTGTCGACCAGTGGGGCAATACTCAAACCACCAATACCGGCGACTCAGGCCCCACTCGCCCAGTGAGCGTCACCTTCGCATCCGCCTTGGCGGGCCAATCCATCTTCGCTTCGGGCCTATCGGGCTCGTCGATCACAGGTGGTCCACCTACCGTCACTGGAAACCTGGTCGCCGGGCGCGCAACGGTGGAGGTCATCGCTACCGGCACGGGAAATCTCCAGCTTCATGCCGCTCTCGGTACGGGCACGCTTCCGCACCCGGCCGCCAACGTCGAAGAAACTGTGACCGTTCTTCCCGAGTCAACTTTGAGCACGCTCGCTTGGAACGTCACCCCCTCGACTACTTATGCGGCGAGCGCGACAAACGCCATGACGACGTTCTCCGTCAAACTGCTCGACCAGTTCAACAACCTCATCTCGACAGATAACTCGACCGTTGTAGGAGTCGTCCGTATCACCGGCACGAGCAGTCTCACCGGAACGTTGACCGCAACCGCAAGCGGTGGAATCGCGACGTTTGCTGACGTCAGATACAATAAAATCGAATCACTCGGGTTCAATGCATTCGTATCTTCAATCACGGTGGCCAGCCCCACGATCCCAGTGAGTGGCACCGTCGTCTTTACAAGCTCGGCCCAGTCCATCTCCGAGACCGGAGGGGTTGCTACGGTCACCGCATCCATGAGCGCACCCAACCGGTTTGACGTCACGGTACCCCTGACATTCACGGGTAGCAGCGCGACAGTTACGAGCGACTATACCGTTTCACCTGGCTCCATCACAATCCTCGCAGGCCAGACGACTGGCACGACAACGGTCACTGCGGTCAGTGACACTCTCTATGAAGCAAATGAAACAGTCGTACTCACCCTGGGTACGCCCTCGACATCAACTGCAACTGCCGTCGCCAAGGGTTCCTCCCCTCTAGTCCACACCGTCACGATTACGGATGACGACAGCGCAAACAAACCGACCGTCCAGTTTACCGACACCGCGAACCGAGTCGTGGGCGAAAGCTCGGTCAGCTTCGTAGTCACCGTCACTCAGAGCAACACGACCGGTCTCGTCACCACCGTCCCGCTGACCCTCACTGGTACTGCTGCCTCCGGAAGCGATTACACGATTTCGCCAAGTTCAATCTCAATCCCAGTTGGATCAACCACCGGGACCGCCACCGTCACCATCACCGACGACACCGCCTACGAGCCAGACGAAACGATCACCCTGAGCCTGGGTACACTCGTCAACGCAAACGCTGGAACAGTGACTTCTGAAACCATCACGATTACCGATAACGACCCTAAGCCCACCGTCTCGTTCGCAACCAGCGGCCAATCGGCCGCTGAAAACGGCAGTTCAGTGCCAGTCACGGTCATTCAGAGCGCAGTCAGCGGGTACGCCACCACCGTCGCACTTACCATTTCTGGTTCTAGCACCGCCACCCAAGGGACCGACTACACGATCTCGC